>CAZEGY010000170.1:0-7242 GCA_964511815.1 uncultured Rhodovulum sp. | reverse complement strand
CGCCAGTCTTCCGTTTCTTCTCTGCACCGTGCAATTTGGTGGGTGGAGCGACTAGGCGACGCAGTACTTGCAGCTACCTCGGGCGTTGCGGGCCTACGTCGCGATCGGCGTGATCCAAGGCTGGTCGCCGGCCTCGTGACTGTCCACGACGGCCTCAACGAAGGCCACCCCTTTCAGCCCATCGTAGGCAACAGGCAGGTTCTTCCCCAACGCGCTCGGCGCGCGCTTCTCGCGACGTGCGCGGATCGCCTCGGCAAAGCCTGCGTAGAGATTAGCGAAGGCTTCGAGATATCCCTCCGGATGACCGGGTGGGGTCCGGATGCGGACCTTTGCGTCTTCCGAGAGGCCATCGGCGCCGCGCTTGAGGATCTGCACGCGCCCGTCGAGCGGTGCGAGGATCAACTCGTTGGGCTGCTCCTGATACCACGACAGCGAGCCGGTTTCGCCGAACACGCGCAGCCGCACACCGTTCGAGTTCCCCAGCGCGACCTGCGAAGACCAGAGAAGCCCACGCGCGCCGCCCTCATAGCGCATCATCACATGCGCATTGTCGTCGAGCGCGCGGCCCTCGACGAAGGTCGCCAGATCGGCGGTCAGGGCCTGCAGCTTCAGCCCGGTGACGAAGCCCGCGAGATGATATGCATGGGTGCCGATATCGCCGATCGAACCACCGCGTCCATTCTTCTTCGGATCGGTACGCCAGGCAGCCTGCGGGTTGCCCTTCTGCTCGATCGCGGTCGCCATCCATTCCAACGGGTACTCGACCTGCACCGTGCGAACCGCCCCGATCTCGCCGCGCGCCACGCGCACCCTTGCCTCGTGAACCATCGGATAGCCGGAATAGGTGTAGGTCACGCCCATGAACCGTCCGCTTTCCCGCGCGAGCTTCTCCAGCGCCAGCGCGTCGTCGAGGGTCGCCGTCAGGGGCTTCTCGCAGATCACGTCGAAGCCCGCTTCGATCAGCGCTTCAGCAATCGGGTAGTGGGTGAAGTTCGGCGTGCAGATCGCCACGGCATCGACGCGGTCCTCGCGACCGACCTCACCGGCGACCATCTCCCGGAAATCGCCGTAGCTGCGGGAGGCGTCGATTCCCTGCGCCAGCGCGAAGGCGCGGCCGCGCTCGGGATCCACGTCGAACGCGCCGGCCACCAGCTGCCATGCGCCGTCCAGGCGCGCGGCCAGACGATGGATATTGCCGATATAGGCGCCTTGTCCGCCCCCGATCATGCCGAGGCGCAGCCGCGTTGCAGTGCTCATTTCCCCTCCAGTCCGAGCATTGCCCGGTTGGCGCCGCGATCCGCGCCCGATCTCACGAAGTCGTCGAAGGCGCGCTCGGAGACCTTGATGATGTGGTCACGGATGAAGCGCGATCCCTCGGCAGCCCCGTCCTCGGGGTTCTTGAGGAAGCACTCCCATTCCAGGACGGCCCAGCCGTCGAAGTCATAGGTCGAGAGCTTGGTGAAGACCGCGCCAAAATCCACCTGCCCGTCGCCCGGGCTCCTGAACCGGCCCGCGCGCTTCGACCAGGGCTGGTAGCCGCCGTAGGCGCCGGACTTGCCGTCGGGGCGGAACTCGGCGTCCTTGACGTGAAAGGCCCGGATCCGATCGTGGTAGTGATCGATGAAGGCGAGATAGTCGAGCGACTGCAGCACGAAGTGGCTGGGATCGTACATCAGGTTGGCGCGGGGATGCTCGCCGACCCGGTCGAGGAACATCTCCCAGCTGTGTCCGTCGTGGAGATCCTCGCAGGGATGGATCTCAAAGCAGAGATCGACACCGTGGGCATCGAAATCATCGAGAATCGGCCGCCAGCGCGCCGCCAGCTCGCCGAACCCTTCCTCCACCAACCCTTCCGGCCACTGTGGATAGGGATAGAGGTAGGGCCAGAGAAGCGAGCCCGAGAACGTCACATGCCGGTCGATGCCCAGACGCTCCGACGCCTTGGCGGCGAAGCGCAGCTGTTCTTCCGCCCAGGCGCGGCGCGCTTCTGGCCGGCCGCGGACCGCGGCGGGCGCGAAGCTGTCCATGATCGCATCATGGGCCGGATGCACCGCCACCAACTGGCCCGTGATGTGCGATGCGAACTCGGTGAGCTTCAGCCCGTGATCCGCAAGAAGGCCCTCGATTTCGTCGCAGTAGGTCGCGCTGTCGGCAGCCTGCGCCATATCGATCAGGCGGGTATCCCATGTGGGAATCTGGACGCCCTCGAAACCCTTCGCCGCCGCCCACCCGGCCAGCGACGCCAACGAGTTGTAGGGCGCTTCGTCGGCCGCGAACTGCGCCAAGAAGACGCCTGGACCCTGGATCGTGCGCATCTTAGGCTCTCGCTGCTTGGGTGAACGGGGGGACGATCGTCCAGGTTCTCGGGTCACCCGGAAGGGCGTCGTGCGCCTTCTGCGTCGGGGACCCGAGGACCGGGATCGGGCACATGAGGCGCATCATCGCTTCATGGCCCAGTGCCGGAGGCCACGGTCTCCGAGCGCGGCGAACACCACGATCAGGCCGAGCAGGAGCATGAACCACTGCGGCCGCACGCCCATCACCACCAGGTAGGACTGGATCGAGGAGAGCACGAACGCCCCGAGCAGCGCGCCGAGCAGCGAGATCCGCCCGCCCGCCAGCAGGCATCCGCCGAGCACGCAGGAGGCGATCGCCTGCAACTCCATCAGCCGGCCCATCGAGCCGTCGGCGAAGCCGAGCTTGCCCGCCTCGAGCGTGCCCGCGAAGGCGGCGAGCGCGCCGCAGATGACGAAGGCGGTGAGCTTGACCCGGTCGACCCGGACGCCGCGGGAGTGCGCGCTTTCCCAGGAGCCGCCGACGGCAAGCAGCCGGTTGCCGAACGGCATGAGCTTCAGGACGACCGTGAGGACGATGAGGATCGCGATCAGCCAGAGGACGGCGGTATTGAAGAATCCGACGTCCGCCCCGCCGAGCACGGCATAGGTGAAGCCATCGCGCTCGTTGTAGGGGACCGAGAAGGAGAAGCCGTCGGTCAGCGCGATCGCAACGCCCCGGAAGATCATCAGCGTGCCGAGGGTGATGATCAGCGACGGCGTGCCGGTGCGCGTGACGAGCAGACCGTTGAAGGTGCCGATCAGCGTCCCGGCCGCGACTGCCGCGAACATCGCGAAGACCGGGTCGATGCGGACCGCCAGCCACAGATAGATCAGGGCGCCGATGCCGAAGGTCGAGCCGACCGAGATGTCGATCTCGCCGGTGGCGATGACCAGGGCCACCCCCATGCTCACGAGCCCGAGGGTCGCGGTGACCTGGAGGATGGTGGCGATATTGTAGACGTTGGCCCACCTGCCTTCGGACGACGCCGCGAAGAACGCGACGAGCACGAAGGCGATCAGGATGATGCCGACCTCCGCGTGGCGGCGCACGACATGCTTGATTGCTGCGACCCCCGCCATCAGACCAGTTCCCGCTTGTGGACCACGCGTCCGCCCTGCCGGATGACTTCCTCGAGCTCCTCGGCCGTCATCTTGTCGGTCGGGGCGTCCTCGATCTTCTCGCCGTTCTCCATGATGACGACGCGGTCGGCGAGCTTGTGCACCTGGAAGATGTCGTGGGTGATGTAGATCACCAGGAGGCCCTGCTCCTTGAGCTGGACGGCCAGCTCGTTCACGTGCTCGCGCTCGCGGACCGACAGATGGTTGGTCGGCTCGTCCATGATGACCACGCGATTCTTGAACTCGACGGCGCGGCCGATCTTGACCGACTGCCGCTCGCCGCCCGAGAGCCGCTCGACCTCGTCGTCGACCGACACGTTGTCGCGCAGGCCGAACTCGCGGATCACCTTGGTCGACATGTCGCGCATCAGGCCGAAGTCGAGGAAGGGGATGCCGAGCACCTTCTTCACCGGCTCGCGACCGAGAAAGAAGTTGCGGGCGATCGAAAGGTTGTCGCAGAGGCCGACCGACTGCTGGATCGTCTCGATCCCCTGGTCGATCGCGAGCTTCGGGTGGAACTCGGTGACCCGCTTGCCGTCGAAGAAGACCTCGCCGCTCGTCGGGGTATGGATGCCGCAGAGGACGCGGATCAGCGTGGTCTTGCCGGCGCCATTGTCTCCGACCAGGCCGACAAGCTCGCCGGCGTTGAAGTCGACCGAGACGTTCTTCAGGGCATGGAAGACGCCGAAATAGAGGTCGAGGTTCTTCACCTGGATGAGCGGATGCTTCGCAGTGGACATGGGCTTCCCTCCCGTCAGACGGTGTGGCCGGCCCAGCGGGCTAGCTTCTGGTTGAAGACGACGGCAACGATCAGCACGATGCCTATGAAGGTGATGTACCAGGACGACGGAGCCCCGAGGGCGATGAGCTCGTAGCGGAAGCTGACGACGATCAGCGCGCCGAGGACCGCGCCGAGGAGCGACCCGCGCCCGCCGGAGAGCAGGGCGCCGCCGATGACGGCCGCGGCGATCGACTCGAGCTCGAGCAGCTCGCCGAGGGTCACATGGGTCTGCGGCTGGTCGGCCAAGGTGATGATGCCCGCGAAGCCCGCGAGCATCGAGCAAAGGACGAAAGCCGCCGTCTTCACCCGGTCGGTGCGGATCCCGCGCGACTCCGCGCTCGCCGCGCTGCCGCCGGTCGCGAGCAGGCGGTTGCCGAAGGGCGTCGTCCAGAGGACGAGGCTCAGGACGACAAGCAGGAGCAGCATCCAGAAGAAGGCGGCTTCGAGGCCGAGGACCTCGCCGCCGAGAAGCCGGGTGAGCCAGTGGGCGCGGGCCTCTTCAGGGAAGGCGCGGACCGAACCGCCGGTCCAGACGTAGATGATGCCGCGGAACGTGAAGAGGCCGCCGAGCGTCACGATCATCGAGGGCAGGCCACCCCGCACGACGGCAAGCGCCTGAACGAAGCCGCAGAGAGCTGCGATTCCGAGCGCCGCGATCATTGCGCCCGGGACGCCGAGGCTCGCCTGGAACATGATGAAGGCGACGCCGGTGAGGCCGTAGACCGAGCCGACCGAAAGGTCGATCTCCTTAGAGATGATCACGAGGGTCTGGCCCATGGCGATGATCGCGAGGATGGACGTGAAGTGGATGACGTTGGACAAGGTCTGCGCCGTCCACCACCCCGAGAAGTCGATGAGCGTGAAGGCCGCAAGCATGACGGCGACGCCGACGACTGCGCCAAAGCCCTGGCCCCGGACGAGCTGCTTCATGGGTTCCCCCGACTGGCTGGAACTAAAAGGAGGAAGGGGCTCCGGCGGACGGCGAGCCGCCCGGCCTTCACCCCTCCCAGTGGGGAGGAAAGCCTACCAGGTGTTCTGTTGGTCGTAGGCCGTGTCGCCGAAGACGCTCCGAACCAGCTCGGCCCACTGGTCGGCATTGTCGGCGTTGATGACAACGGGGCCGGTCAGGATGTCGGACTGCGGCGCATAGCCGTGCGCCTTGTTCCAGTAGAGCCACTCCATCGGCGCGTAGCCCTGCAGCCAGAAGCCCTGGCTATTCGTCGCGAGAATGTGGCCCGCGCGTACGCCTTCGATCGACACCGGCCCCTCGTCCACCGTGAGGATGGTGACGCCTTCGTTGTCGACGTCCGGGGAGAGCCCCATCGCGTCGGCCACGCCCCAGGCCCACGGCGACGACCAGCCCGCCACCGTGAAGATGTAGTTGGTGTCCGGGTTGGCCTGCAGGAACGACTGCATCGTGTTCCGTGCGGTCGCGGGCTCGGCGCCGATGAAGAGCTCGTCGAACCTGGCGCCCGCGGCTTCCATCACTTCCTTCATTCCGGCGCAGCGCGCCTTCAGGCCTTGGTGCGCCGCGTCGTGGCTGGCGCAGAGGACGTGTGTCGGCATCGGGATCTCGCCCGCTTCCGCCTGGTCCACGGCGTACTCCCCGAGCTTCTTGCCAGTCAGGTACTCGTCGCCGCCGACGTAGGTCAGATAGGGGATGCGCTCGTCGGTTGGGCGCGCGTCAGGAATGTTGAAGGCGACCACCGGAATGCCCTGGTCGATCGCCTTGCGCAGCGGGCCCTCGAAGGCGTCCGAGCTCACGATCGGTACGGCAATACCGTCGGGCCGGCTGGCGATGGCCTGCTCGAGCAGGCGGACGTGCTCCTGCACGGAGTAATTGTCGGTCGAGATGTACTCGGTGGTGACGTTCGGATAGCGCTGTTCGAACTCGTCGAGCGCCATCGTCAGCCAGTTCATGTTCGGATCGTTGGACCCGATGTGGGACACCATCACGAACCGGTATTCCTTCTCTTGCGCAAACGCCGAGCCGGCCAGAGCTGCCGAGACCGCAATTGTGGATGCCACGAGCTTCGTGGTGAGTCTCATAGGGCTTTCCTCCATGTTGCCCCTCCCGACGAACACCCGTTTCATGAATTGCAGCATTCGTTGCGCGTCAGGCGGTGTGAGAGCATTTATTGCATTTCCCGATTCGCGTCAATAATTATTGCAGACCTGCACCCAACCGCCTTCGCCTGAGGATCGTTTGACGGCCTCGATCAGCTCCTGGACGCGAAGTCCCGCCCGAAAGTTGAAGGGCTCTTCCCCGCGGCCAGCGATGGCGTCAAGGAAGCGAGCGATCTCAATCGTCTTCAGATCGTTGAATCCGAGCTGATGCCCGGGTGCGACGCAGAAGCGGCCATAGGGCGGGTGGTCGGGGCCGGCCTCGATACGGCGAAAGCCGCGGCGGCCGCCAGCGTCGCCGGCGCTGTAGAAATGCAGCTCGTTGAACCGTTCCTGGCTAAAGAGGAGGCTGCCTTTCGAGCCGTAGACCTCGAAGTCGTGCTGCATCTTGCGGCCCATGGCGATCCAGCTCGCTTCGATCGAGCCGGTGGCGCCATTGGCGAAGCGCAGTAAGGCGCGGCCGACGTCATCGGTCTCGACGGCGCGCGCGCCGCCCTTGCCATCCGGACGGCTCCGGATGACGGTGGCGCAGTCGCCGAGGACCTCGGCGATCGGGCCGAGCAGATACTCGGCGGTCGCCAGGGCGTGACTCCCGAGGTCGGCAAGCGCTCCGCCGCCCACGGGGTCATTGCGGAAGCTGAAGGGGCTTTCCGCGTCCGCCATGTAGTCCTCGGCGTGGATGCCGCGATAGCTGCGGATCTCGCCGAGCTCCCCCGCCGCGATCATCTCACGCGCGAGACCGAGCATCGGGTTGCAGAGGTAGTTGAAGCCGACCTGGGTCTTGACTCCCGCGGCCTCCGCCGCGTCGGCCATCTCGCGGGCGTCCGCGGCGAGCGGCGCCAGCGGTTTCTCGCAGTAGACGTGCTTGCCGGCGGCGATGGC
>CAZEGY010000169.1:0-7266 GCA_964511815.1 uncultured Rhodovulum sp. | reverse complement strand
GCGTCCGCCCCCGGCTGACGCATTCCGGCAGATAGGACACAGCCGCCGCCCGTCGCGTTGGATGCCCAGAGAAACATGACCTTTGTCAGTGATTTGGAAGGCGCTGCGCTGACTCGCTCAGAGACCCCCCTGCGGAACAAAAGCTACACGCCGGCGAACGCGCTACTTGTCAGCTGCACCACCCCCCGGGACGTGACCGGCCTCGAAGCGAGTCATTCGGCCGGCTACCGCATGAGACCCGGCCGGCCCCGCGATCCGGGTCGTCCGAGCCGCGAGGGTGCCGGCCGGTCCCTTCGCAGAGGACGGCGTCTTTCCGCGCGACGGGGACCGATCGGCGGTTGACGCACATACCGACTGGTTGGTATATTGATAGCGCAACAGGAGTCGCGCACCCATGCCGCCGAAGAAGGACGCCCGGAAGAAGCTGCTCGACGCCGCGATGCACGCGTTCCGCGCCGCGGGCTATGCGGCCACCTCGGTCGACGACATCTGCGCCGCCGCGGGCGTGACCAAGGGCGCGTTCTTCCACCACTTCCGCTCCAAGGAGGAGATCGCGGTCGCCGCCGCCGCCCACTTCGGCGAGATGGCCGAGGGCCTTTTCGCCGCGGCGCCCTACCGCACGCTGGCCGACCCCCGCGAGCGCGTCCTCGCCTACGTCGACTTCCGCGGCTCGATCCTCGGGGGCGAGCTCGCCGACTACACCTGCCTCCTCGGCACCCTCGTGCAGGAGACCTACGCCACGCACCCCGCGATCCGCGCGGCCTGCGAGCGCGAGATCGTCGGCCACGCGACCACCCTCGAGGCCGACATCGCCGCCGCCCTCGCCGCCGCCGGGCATGCGCCCGAGCCGGCCCGCGGGCTCGCGGTCCACATCCAGACGGTGCTCCAGGGCGCCTTCATCCTCGCCAAGGCGACCGGCGGCCCGGAGACGGCCGCGGAGAGCCTCCGGCACCTGCGCCGCTATCTCGCGATCCTTTTCGACGCCGACAACCCGAGGGAGGCACTGCCATGAGCTATGTCGACGGTTTCGTCGCCGCGGTCCCGACCGCGAACCGCGACGCCTATCGCGACCACGCCGAAAAGGCGCTCGTCGTCTTCAGGGAGCACGGGGCGACCCGCTGCGTCGAATGCTGGGCCGACGACGTGCCGGAGGGCGAGGTCACCTCCTTCGGCATGTCGGTGAAGCGCGAGGACGACGAGAGCGTCGTCTTCTCCTGGGTCGAATGGCCCTCGAAGGAGGCCCGGGACGCCGGCTGGCAGAAGATCATGGCCGACCCGCGCATGCAGCCCGACGCCAACCCGATGCCGTTCGACGGCAAGCGGCTGATCTACGGCGGCTTCAGCCCGATCCTCGACGCCTGAGGAGGGAGAGATGCAGAAGATCGTCCCCCATCTCTGGTACGACGGCGCCGCCGAGGAGGCCGCCCGCCGCTACGCCGACCTCGTTCCCGGCTCCGCGGTCGGCGCCATCGTGCGCTACCCCGACGTCGGACAGGAGGTCCACGGCCGCGAGCCGGGCTCGGTGATGTTCCTCGAGGCCCGCCTCGGCGACACGACGCTCGTCCTGCTGAACGGCGGCCCGCTCTTCCGCTTCACCCCCGCGGTGTCGCTCTTCGTCACCCTCGACGACGCCGCGGCGCTCGACCGCCTGTGGGACGGGCTCAGCGAGGGCGGCACGGTGATGATGCCGCTCGACCGCTACGACTGGAGCGAGCGCTACGGCTGGGTCGCCGACCGCTGGGGCCTCAACTGGCAGGTGATGCTCGGCCGCGGCGCCGTCCGGACCGTGGTGCCCGAGCTCATGTTCGCCGGCGACAAGGCGGGCAAGGCCGAGGAGGCGCTCGCCTTCTACGCCGCGCTCTTCGCCGGCGGGTCCGTCGACGGGATCGTCCGCCACGAGGCCGGCGCCGCCGGCCAGAAGCCCGGCAGCCTCGCCCACGGCGAGGTTCGCTTCGGCGACGACGCGATCAAGGCGATGGACAACGCCGGCGCCGACTTCGCCTTCAACGAGGCGCTGTCGATCCTCGTCGAGTGCGACGACCAGGCCGAGGTCGATCGCCTGTGGTCGGCGCTCTCGGCGGTCCCGGAGGCCGAGGCCTGCGGCTGGCTCAAGGATCGCTACGGCGTCTCCTGGCAGATCACGCCGCGGGCGCTCGAGGCGATGATGACCTCGGGCGACCCCGCGGCGGTGCGGCGCCTGACCGCCTCCTTCATGCGGATGAAGAAGCTCGACCTCGCGACGCTCGAGCGCGCCTTCGCCGGCGAGGTCGTCGACTGACCGCACGGCCTCCGCTGCCCGCCGGATAATCGTACTGCGTACATTGCGGGCGCGAGGCGCCGCCGGCCTTCCTCCGCGCGACCGCGGTCGCGCGGAGGTTGCAGTCCGGCGGCGGCCGTGTATGCTCCTGATCAACTTCAGGTTGTATCGGTCGGGGCGGAGGCTCTGCCATGAACATGACCGCATGCGTGCGCGCCGCGGAGCCGGCGATCCCGGTGGTGCCCGATCTGCGGGTCGTGCTCGTCGATCCGTCGCTCTTCACCGGCGCCTACGACGCGGCGCTCGGCGCCGGGCTCGCGGCGAACGGGGTCGTGCCGCTCTGGGCGGTCCGACGGCCGAGGGTGGGCGAGGACTGCGAGATCCCGGCCGCGGCGCGCGCCGAGATCTACTACCCGGGCGCCGAAGGCTCGGCCAAGGGGCGGGGGCTCGTCGCCGGGCTGCGCAAGGGGGGCGCGCACCTCGCCTCGTCGCGGCGGCTCCTCGGACTCGTCGCGGAGGTCCGCCCCGACGTCGTGCATTTCCAGTGGGCGGTGCTGCCGCTCGTCGACCGCCGGGTGGTCCGCCGGCTGGCGCGGCAGCGGCCGGTGGTGGTGACCGTGCACGACACCGTTCCCTTCAACGGCGCCCCGACCTCGCGGCTGCAGCTCGTCGGCTACGCCGAGCTTTTGCGCAGCGCCGACCGCCTGATCGTCCACACCCGGCAGGGGGAGGAGGCGCTCCGCCGCCTCGGCTGCGCGCCGGAGCGGGTGCGGGTGATCCCGCACGGGCCCCTGTCGCTTCGCGCCGCGGCGGGGTCGCCGGCGCCGCGCACCGATCCGCGGTGGACCTTCGTTCTCTTCGGCAGGCTCCAGCCCTACAAGGGCGTCGACAGGCTCGTCGCCGCGGTGGCGGGGCTCGATCCGGCGACGCGGGCGCGGGTGCGGGTGATCGTCGCCGGCGAGGCGTTCATCGACCTTCGCGCGCTCCGCCGGTCGATCGCCGCGGCGGGGCTCGCCGGCGTCTTCGAGCTCAGGCCCGGGCGGCAGGGCGAGGCGGAGATGCAGGCGCTCTTCGCCGAGGCGGACACCTTCGTCTTTCCCTACCGGCACGTCGAGGCGAGCGGGGTCTACCACCTCGTCAAGGGGCTCGGGAAGTGGATCGTCGCCTCGCGCCTCGGCTGCTTCGCCGAGGAGCTCGCGCCGGCGCGCGGCACCCTCGTTGCCGCGGACGACGACGCCGCGCTCGCCGCGGCCCTCGGCGCCGCGATCGGGCGCGCCCCGGACGCGGACGCGGACGCGGGCCCGGGCTGGACCGAGATCGGCCGGCGGACGCGGGCGCTCTACGAGGAGCTTCTCGCCGGGAGGGCCGCTGCGTGACGGCGCTGCCGCGAACCACGGTCGTCATCCCGACCCTCGACGAGGCCGAGCATGTCGCGGCGGTCGTCGCGGGGCTCCTCCCCGACCCCGGCGACGGGCCCGTCGGCGAGGTGATCGTCGCGGACGGCGGCAGCACCGACGGCACCGTCGCCATCGTCGAGCGGCTGGCGGCGGCGGACCGCCGCGTCCGCCTGCTTCACAATCCCGCCCGCATCCAGAGCGCGGGCATCAACGCCGCCGTCGCCGCGGCCGATCCCGCGTCGGAGGTCATCCTGCGCGTCGACGCCCACGCCGGCTATCCCGCCGACTTCGTTCCGCGCGTCGTCGGGGCGCTGGCGCGCACCGGCGCCGACAGCGTCGTCGTCCGGCTCGACACCACCGCCCGCCACGGGCCGGGAGCGGTCTTCCAGCGCGCCGTCGCCGCGGCGCTGAACAGCCGCGTCGGGTCGGGCAACGCCGTGCACCGGGTCGGCGGCGCCTCGGGCTTCGTCGACCACGGCCACCACGCGGCCTTCCGCCGCGGCGCCTTCGTCGCCGTCGGCGGCTATGACGAGCGCTTCGTCGCCAACGAGGACGCCGAGCTCGACGCCCGGCTCCGCGCCGCGGGCCGGCGCATCTGGTTCGAGAACGACATCGCCGTCACCTACTACCCGCGCCGGACGCCGCGCGGGCTCGTGCGCCAGTACTGGCGCTACGGGCTCGGACGGGCGCAGACCTTCCTCGAGCACCGCGAGCGGCTGCGCGCGCGGCAGGTGTTGCCGCCGCTGCTCGTCGTCGGCCTCGCGCTGGCGTTCCTCGCCGCGGTGCTGGTCTCGGGCTGGTTCCTCGCCCTGCCGCTCCTCTACCTCGCCGTCCTCGCCGCCCTCGGCGCCGCCTTCGCGTGGCGCGTCCGCGACGCGGCGCTGCTCCTCGTGCCGCCGGCGCTCGCGATCGTGCACGTGACCTGGGGCGCGGGCTTTCTCGCCGGTGTCGCGCGGGGGAGGCGCCGGTCAGGCGGTCAGGTCCGGCCGAAGTCGTCCTCGATGCGGACGATGTCGTCCTCCTCGAGGTAGCTGCCGGTCTGCACCTCGATGAGCTCGACGGGAATCCGGCCGGGATTGGCGAGGCGGTGGACGCAGCCCGCCGGCAGGTAGATCGACTCGTTCTCGCGCACCGTCAGCACCTCGTCGTCGCGCGTCACCTCGGCGGTGCCGCTGACCACGATCCAGTGCTCGGCCCGGTGGTGGTGCTTCTGGAGCGAGAGCTGCTTGCCGGGCGGCACCTGGATGCGCTTGACCCGGAAGCGCTCGCCGAGGTCCATCGTCTGGTACCAGCCCCACGGCCGATGGACGCGCGCCGGCGTGTCGGCCTCGGGCAGGCCCTTGTCGCGAAGCTGGCCGAGCAGCTCCTTCACGTCCTGCGTGCGGTCCATGCGCGAGACGAGGATGGCGTCGGGGGTGTCGACGACGACGAGATCGTCGACCCCGATCGCGCAGATCAGCCGCCCGGCGCTGCGGAAGTAGCTGTTGCGCACGTCGAGGAGCTCGGCCGTGCCGTCGACGGCGACGCCGTTCGCGTCCTTGGGCGAGAGCTCCCAGATCTCGCGCCAGTCGCCGACGTCGGACCAGTCGAAGCCGGCCGGGACCACCACGGCGCGGCGGGTCCTCTCCATCACCGCCACGTCGAAGCTCGCCTTCGGCGCCTCGGCGAACGCCGCGCCGAGGCGGAGCGCGCCGAGGTCGACGGTCGCGGTCTCGACCGCGCGGGCGACCGTCCGCACCGCCTCCGGCACCAGCCGGCCGATCTCCTCGAGCGCGGCCCCGGCGCCGAAGGCGAACATGCCGGAGTTCCACAGGCAGCCCTCGGCGACGAGCGCCTCCGCCCGCGCCGCCTCGGGCTTCTCGACGAAGGCCGCGACCCGGCGGACCTCGCCGACGGCATCGCCGGGGCGGATGTAGCCGAAGCCGGTGGCCGGTCCGGTCGGGGCGAGGCCGAAGACGACGAGATCGCCCTCGGCGGTCGCCGCCACCCCCCGGGCCGCGGCGTCGGCGAAGGCGGCGATGTCGGGGACGTAGTGATCCGAGGGCAGCACGAAGGCGACCGCCTCGGGATCGCGCCGGGCCGCGAGGATCGCCCCGAGGGTCACCGCCGGCAGGGTGTCGCGCGCGACGGGCTCGATGACGAGCTCGATGTCGACGCCGGCCGCCCGCGCCTCGTCGGCGGCGAGGAAGCGCCCCGCCTGGCCGGCGATGACGATCGGCGTGCCGAACGCCGGGATCGCCGCGAGGCGCTGGAGCGTCCGCTGGAAGGGCGAGCCGCCGCCGAAGAGCGGGATGTGCTGCTTGGCATGGTCGCGCCGCGATACGGGCCAGAGCCGGGTCCCGGCTCCGCCGCACAACACCACCGGCACGATCTGCATTCGGGACCTCTCCAACTCGTTCGGGCGGCGGCCCGGAAGCCACCGCCGCGGCGGGCGTCCGCCGTCCGGGCCGCTTCGCGACAGGCCGGCCGAGCGGCGGGCGGTCGGGCGCAGCTAGCGTCCGGTGCGTTGAAAGACCGTTACCGCGGTCATCAGCACCAGGCGCAGGTCGCCGAGAAGCGAATGATACCGCGCGTAGGACGTGTCCATCCGCACCCTCTCCTCATAGGTGACGAGGTTGCGGGCTGTCACCTGCCAAGGGCCGGTGAGGCCGGGGGACAGGCTCATGTAGACCGAAGACCGCGCGCCGTAGCGGGCGAGCTCCTCCTCGAGCACCGGGCGCGGGCCGACGAGGCTCATGTCGCCGACGATGACGTTCCAGAGCTGCGGCAGCTCGTCGAGGCTCGTGCGCCTGAGGACGCCGCCGATCCGGGTGATCCGCGGGTCGTGCTCGAGCTTCTGGTGCTCGGCCCACTCCGCCGCGGCGGCCGGATCCTCGGCGAGGAGCCGCGCCAGGCGCGCGCCGGCGTCGGGCACCATCGAGCGGATCTTCCAGCAGCGGAACGTCCGTCCGCCCCGCCCGACCCGCTCCTGCCCGAACAGCGGGTTGGCGCCGTCGAGGGCGACCGCCGCGAGCAGCAGCGCCATCAGGGGGGCGAGGAGGACGAAGAGGGGCACCGCGAGCACGATGTCGAACACCCGCTTCCAGCGGCGCGCGTACTGCGGCCTGAACCTCTGGTTGAGACTCACGAGAAAGGAAGGCTTGAACCTTCCGTCGGTCGTTTCCATCCCTGCACCCCCCGCATCCGGTGGCGTGCCCGGAGGCCGGCCACCGCGGAACGCACGGACCGTGCGCCCCATCCCCGTGCGAAGGCTCGCCGCCCCTCCAGAACCGGTCAATACATCGAAAAGTATATCCATTAACGGACGGGGTAATGCCGGCTTACCCCCCGGCGACGTTCCGCGGCCGTCCCGGCCGACGGAAGTATTCGTTCCGCGATTACACGGCCACCCCGCCGATAGCGGGAAAGTTGCAGGCGCGGCCGGTGATCGGTGCCGGTCGGGGCGCGCGCGACCGTCTTGCGTTCCGCCGTGCCCGACCCTATAAGGCGCGCTCTCAACCGCAGCGGCCGGCCGAAAGGGCTGCCGTGTCGCTGCCGAAAGCTTTCCGTCAGGAGATCGAAATGCCCAAGATGAAGACCAAGTCGGGCGCCAAGAAGCGCTTCAAGGTCACG
>CAZEGY010000168.1:0-7314 GCA_964511815.1 uncultured Rhodovulum sp. | reverse complement strand
GCGGGGCGGGGGGATGTTCCATATTCGTTCACGTTCCGCACCGCCCGATCGGGGGTCCGATGTACCACGCTCCGCCGCCCTGGCTCCGGCCGCCGCACTGTCTGACCGCGGGTCAGCTCGACCTGCCGCCGGGCGGGGCGCGGGTGGCGGTGGCGGGGATCGTCATCTGCCGCCAGCGCCCGGGAACCGCGAAGGGGGTGATCTTTCTCACCCTCGAGGACGAGACCGGCACGGTCAATGTCGTGGTCTGGGCGCAGATCTTCGAGCGCTACCGCCGCGCGGTGATCGCCGGGCGCTGCCTGAAGGTGACCGGCCGCGTCCAGCGCGAGGGCGACGTCGTCCACGTCGTCGCCGAGCGCGTCGACGACATCTCGCCCCTCCTCGACGAGATCGTCGCCATCGACGCCCTCGCCGGGGCGTGAGTCGCCTCAGGGGCGCCGAGCGTCCCCGCCATCGCCGCCCGCGGCTCCGCCGGGGACCAGGCCCGGGGCCAAGCCCGGGGCCGGGCCTCCGGGCGGCGGCGAATCGCCTCCCGGAGGCGGCGGAGATGCGTCCCCTGCCGACCCCGCGCCCGGCTGGCTCGCGACGCGGAGGTTGTTGTTGCCGATCCAGCCCTTCACCCCCGGGCGATCGACGAGCTCGACCTCGCACCAGCGCCGGCCGCGCGACTGCCGGCAGCCGAGATTCCTCACGATCTCCCCGGCGTCGGGGCGGTCGATGACGCCGCTCCCGTCCGCCGGGACGGTGCGCAGCGCACCGCCGACGCCGACGACCTCCCAGAACGCCGGATTCGCCGTCTGCGCGGCGGCCGGAGCCGCAAGGGCGAATGCCGCGACCGCGACGAGAAACCTGGACACTGAAATACTCCATCCTGCCCGCACGCAATGCGCGGACCCCACCCCGTCCCGAGAGTGCCGCGCGCCTCGGGGGCGGTCAAGGCGGTGCCGCGCGTCCTCGCTTCCGGGCCGCCCGGCGGGGAGCGCGGAAGGGGGCACCCCTTTTCTAATCCCCGCGATCGAATATATTGGGGGCACAAGGCGTACCGGGCATTTCGCGCAGTGACCTCCAGACTCACAGATTCGGCTCAGAGACCCCCCGGCAACGCGACCGGGGTGATGACGCGCACGCGCTCCAAGACGCAGCGTCCGCCGCTCTACAAGGTGATGCTCCTCAACGACGACTACACGCCGATGGACTTCGTCGTGCACGTCCTCGAGCGCTTCTTCGGCATCGGCCGCGCCCAGGCCGTCGACATCATGATGACCGTCCACCGCAAGGGCCTCGCCGTCGTCGGGGTGTTTTCCTTCGAGATCGCCGAGACCAAGGTCACCCAGGTGATGGACTACGCCCGGCGCAACCAGCACCCGCTCCAGTGCACGATGGAGCGGGAGTAGCCGGCGCTCCCGCCGGCCGCTCCCTTCCGCCGCGCCGCCCTCCCGCGACAGGATACCCGGACCATGGCCGCCACCGACCGACTCGCGCTGGCCTTCGAGACCGGCGCGCTCGCCCTTCCCGAGGCCGGCACCGTCGTCGTCTTCCGCGCCGAGCCGTCGCGCTTCCTCGACGCCGTGCCGCCGGCGCGCCTGCGCTGCGTCCAGACCTTCCGCCCGGTCTTCGACGCCCTCGCCGCCGCCGGCCACGCCGTCGCCCCCGCGGCGGAGGGTCCGGCGGCGATGGCCGTCGTCGTCCTGACCCGGAGCCGGGCGGAGAGCCTCGGCGAGATCGCCCGCGCCCTCGACCTCCTCGCGCCCGGCGGCACCCTCGTCGTCACCGGCGGCAAGAGCGAGGGCGCCGACGCCCTCGCGCGGCAGGTCGCGGCGGTGCTCCCGGTCGCGGGCACCTACGTCAAGGCCCACGGCCGGGTGTTCTGGCTCGCCCGCCCCGCGGCGCTGTCGCCCGAGGTCGCCGCCGAGGTCGCCGCCTGGGCCGCCGCGGCCGCGCCGCGGCCGAACGCCGAGGGCTTGGTCACCGCCCCGGGGATGTTCTCGCCCGAGCACGCCGACCCCGGCAGCCGCCGCCTCGCCGAGGCCGTCGCCGGCCGCCTCTCCGGCCGCGTCGCCGATCTCGGCGCCGGCTGGGGCTGGGTCGCCCGCGCCGCGCTCGCCGCCTGCCCGGAGATCGCCGAGCTCGACCTCCACGAGGCCGAGGCGCGCGCCCTCGACGCCGCCCGCGTCAACGTCACCGATCCGCGCGCCCGCTTCCACTGGACCGACGTCGCCCGCCTCGCTCCCGGCCCGGCGCGCTGCGACGCGGTGATCGCCAACCCGCCCTTCCACCGCGGCCGCGCCGCGGAGCCGGCCCTCGGCGCCGCCTTCATCGCCGCCGCCGCCCGCATCCTGAAGCCCGAGGGGCGGCTCTTCCTCGTCGCCAACCGCCAGCTCCCCTACGAGGCGCCGCTCGCCGCCGCCTTCCGCCACGTCGAGCGCCTCGCCGAGGACCGGGCGTACAAGGTCTTCCTCGCCGCGCGCCCGCACCGCGTCCGCCCGTGAGCCGCCGCCGCGGTCCGCCCGGGCGAAGATTGCCGAGGTTCCCGGCGCCTCCGTCCGTGCCACGCCTGGACGGATTGCCCTCGCGCCGCCGCCCCGCTAAGCAGCGGCGAGAAGGGAGGCCCCCATGACCGATCCCGTCGACCTCGCCGCGGCGCTCGTCCGCTGCCCATCGGTGACGCCCGACGCCGGGGAGGCGATCGACCTCGTCGCCCGCGTGCTCGCGGCGGCCGGCTTCCGCACCGTCCGCACCGACCGGGGCGGGGTGCCGAACCTCTTCGCCCGCTGGGGCGAGACCGGTCCCGTCCTCGGCTTCAACGGCCACGTCGACGTCGTCCCGGTCGGCAACCCGGCGAACTGGCGCCACGACCCGTTCGCCGGCGAGATCGCCGACGGCCGGCTCTGGGGCCGCGGCGCCGCCGACATGAAGTCGGGCGTCGCCGCCTGGGTCGCCGCGGCCATCGACTTCGTCCGCGACACCCCGCCAGCGGCGGGCAGCCTCGTCGTCACCATCACCGGCGACGAGGAGGGCGACGGCGTCGACGGCACCGCGGCGATCCTCGACTGGATGGCCGAGGAGGGCGAGCGCATGGACCACTGCCTCGTCGGCGAGCCGACCTGCCCCGAGCGCATGGGCGACACCATGAAGATCGGCCGCCGCGGCTCGCTCACCGCCGCGCTCACCGCCTACGGCAAGCAGGGCCACACCGCCTATCCCGAGCGGGCGAAGAACCCGCTGCCGGGCCTCGTGCGCCTGCTCGACCGCCTCGCGGCGCGGACGCTCGACAAGGGCACGGCGCACTTCGGCCCGTCGACGCTGGCGATCACCACCATCGACGTCGGCAACGCCGCCTCCAACGTCATCCCGGCCGAGGCGCACGCGACGGTGAACGTCCGCTTCAACGACGCCCACACCGGCGCGAGCCTCTCCGACTGGATCGAGGAGGAGGCCGACCGCGCGGCGACGGAGTTCGGCGTCGGCATCGGTGCCCGCTTCCAGATCTCGGGCGAGAGCTTCGTCACCGCGCCCGGCCCCTTCACCGGTCTCGTCCGCGACGCCGTCGCCGCCGAGACCGGGGTCACGCCCGAATACTCGACCACCGGCGGCACGTCGGACGCGCGCTTCGTCAAGGACCACTGCCCGGTCGTCGAATTCGGCCTCGTCGGGACGACGATGCACCAGACCGACGAGAACGTCGAGGTCGCGCACGTCCACCAGCTGAAGGCGGTCTACGCCCGCATCCTCGCGGCCTACTTCGCCGCGGCCTGACGGCGGGGTGGCAGTGGCGTGACGGTGGCGTGACGGTGGCGTGACGGGGCCGGCTTTGCATCGCGTGCCGCCTTCGCTATCGTTCCGGCGATGAACGCGGTGCGCAACAAGGGGATGGACTACGAGGCGGTCCTCCGCGAGGCGGGGCTGCGCATCACCCGTCCGCGGCGGCTCATCCTCGAGATCCTCGACGAGACCGAGGGCCACCCCGACGCCGCGCGGATCTTCGAGCTCGCCGTCGCCCGCGACCGGCGCATCTCGCTCGCGACCGTCTACCGCACGATGAAGGCGCTCGAGGAGTCGGGCGCGATCCAGCGCCACGCCTTCGCCGGCGGGCCGGCGCGCTTCGAGCAGGCGCACGCGGGCCACCACGACCACCTGATCGACCTCGACACCGGCGAGGTCATCGAGTTCGCATCCGCCCGCATCGAGGCGCTCCAGGAGGAGATCGCGGCGCGGCTCGGCTACGAGATCGTCCACCACCGCCTCGAGCTCTACGGCCGCAGGCGCAAGGACTGACGGCGCCGCGTCGCCGGTCAGGCGGTCGTTACAAGTCGCTGTTTTCGCAAGGCCTCGTTAAGCAGGATAGCCCCCCGCGTTCACCCTTGCTTCACTGTGCTCGCCGAATGTGCCCTCACGCGGCCGGAACGGTCGGCGCGGTCGGGTTCGAAGATGGAGCCAGCCGCAGAGCTCAGAATGGCGTTCATTCCCGTGATCGCGGCGTCGAAGGCGCCGTACGCAGCAAAGGACACCGAAATGTCTTCGATCCTCACCAACACGAGCTCGATGGTCGCCCTCCAGACGCTGAAGGGCATCAACAAGAATGTCGCCAAGGTCCAGGACGAGATCTCGACCGGCAAGGCCGTCGCGACCGCGAAGGACAACTCGTCGGCGTGGTCGATCGCCTCGACGATGAGCTCGGACATCAGCACCTACAAGACGCTCGGCAAGGCGATGAGCTCGGCCTCGGCGATGGTGGGCACCGCGCGCACGGCGGCCGAGCAGATCTCGTCGCTCATGACGGACATCCAGACGATCGCCACCCAGGCCATCCAGCCCGATGCCGACGTCACCAAGCTCCAGGCCGACGTCGATGGCAAGCTCGCCAACATCGCCTCGATCGCCGCGGCGGCGCAGTACAACGGCATCAACCTGGTCAAGGCGACCCCGGCGACCGCCACCGTCACCACCTCCGTCATCCGGGACGCCGCCGGCGCGCTGACGGTCGGCGCCTTCGATGTCGCCGGTGTCGATCTCTCGACCTTCGGCACCACCGCGATCAGCCTGACCACGACGGACGCGGCGTCCAAGTCCACGCTGCTCAATTCGATCGACACCAAGCTCGATTCGATCAACACCGCGGCCGCGACCTTCGGTGCCGCTCAGGCCCGCATCGAGGCAGAGGCCGACTTCCTCTCGAAGCAGGCCGACTCGCTGAAGAACGGCGTCGGGGCTCTTGTCGACGCCGACATGGAGGAGGCCTCGGCGCGCCTCTCCGCACTCCAGACCCAGCAGCAGCTCGGCATCCAGGCGCTCACGATCGCCAACTCGGCGCCGCAGAACGTCCTCTCGCTCTTCAGGTAAGCCGACATGGCCGGGGCGGGCAGCCGCCCCGGCCACCTCGCATGACGCCTTCCCCCTCGACGCCGCGCGGGCACAACGCCGCCGGCTCCTCTGCCGAGAGGCCGTAGATGTACCCGAGTTCCCAGGCCCGTGCCGCCTATGCCGCCGCCCCGGTGCGGACCGCGCGAGACGCCGAATATGCGATCTTCGCATCCGTGACCTGCGCGCTCAGCGCCGCCGACGAGAACGACTATCCCCAGCTCGCGCGCGCCGTCACCGACAACCAGCGCCTGTGGGGCGCGCTGGCCGAGGACCTGATGAGCGAGGGCAACGCCCTGCCGCTCCAGCTCCGCGCCAACCTGATCTCCCTCGCCGAGTTCGTCCGCAAGCACACGATGGCCGTCCTCGGCGGCCGGGCCTCCGTCGCCCCGCTCGTCGACATCAACACCATGATCATGAAGGGCCTGCGCGGCGACGTGGAGGCCGCGGCATGAGCGGGCTCGTCCTCAAGCTCGGTCCCCACGAGCGCATCATGATCAACGGCGTCGTCATCGAGAACGGCGACCGCCGCGCCCGGCTGAACGTGCTGACCCCGGACGCCAACGTCCTGCGCCTGCGCGACGCCATCCATCCCGGGGAGGTCAACACCCCGGTCCGCCGGGTCTGCTACATCGCCCAGCTGGTGCTCGCCGGCGAGGCCGACCCCGAGGAGGCGCGCCGCCAGCTCCACCGCGGCATCGAGCAGCTCGCCCAGGTCTTCCAGGACCCCGACAGCCGCGCCCACCTCGACGCCGCGACCGCGGCGCTCGGCGAGAGCCGCTTCTACCAGACGCTGCGGGCGCTCCGCTGCCTGCTGCCGCGCGAGGCGCGGCTGATGGGCTACCGGGAGGCGTCGTGAGCTACGTTCCCGCCCTTCCGCTCGGCGGCGTCGCCGGCTGGCGCTTCCTCGAGCGCACCGCGGAGAAGCAGCAGGCGACGTTCGGGAACAGCGCCGAGGTCCGGCGCGAGGTCGCCTGGTTCGAGGAGAGGATCGCCTCGGTGACGAGCGCCGCCGAGCTCGTCGCCGACCGGCGGCTGCTGACGGTGGCGCTGACCGCCTTCGGGCTCGGGGACAAGATCGACCAGAAGGCCTTCGTCCGCAAGGTGCTCGACGAGGGCACCACCGCCGACGGCGCGTTCGCGGTGCGACTCTCGGACCCGGCATGGAAGGCCTTCTCCGCCGCCTTCGGCTTCGGCGACACCGCCGGCGGGCGCACCGGCGAGGCGGGCTTCGCCGCGAGGATCGTCGCGGCCTACCGGACCCGCGCCTTCGAGGCCGCGGTCGGGCAGGCCGACGACGACCTCCGCCTCGCGATGAACTTCAAGCGCGAGATCGGGGCACTCGCCGCCGAGGGCGAGGAAGGCGCGAGCTGGTACAAGGTTCTCGGCTCGCCGCCGCTCCGCAAGGTGTTCGAGACCGCCTTCGGGCTGCCGAAGAGCTTCGTCAACCTCGACATCGACCGCCAGCGCGACATTCTCGCCGGCCGGGCGGAGGCGCTCCTCGGGTCGGCCAACCTGTCGGTCTTCGCCGACGGGGAGGCGGTCGAGAAGATGATTACCCGCTTCCTCGCCCGCGCCCAGATCGCCGCGGGCGCGGGGGGCGGCGGCCCGGCCTCGGCCGCCCTGACCCTGCTCCGGGCGACCTCGGGCAGCGGCACGAGCGGGCTCTTCAACCTCCTCGCCTCGAAGACCTGACCCCTCGGAGCCGCCGGGCCGTAGGGGCCAGGAAGACCTCTGCAAAGGGCCCTCGATGTGCCCGGAGGCCGTCTCGTCGCACCCTCGTCTCGCGCGCGAGACGATGGTCAAATCATTGATATCGCTTGATTCTATCTCGCGCGTTAACCCTCTGGAAAGGTGCGAAACGGCCGGGCGGCCTCGGCGTTCGTCCCCGTGGCGAAGGGGGGGATCTTCCGGATTTCGACCGTCGGCGAAATCCGGTCGCGTCCGCCCCCGGCG
>CAZEGY010000167.1:0-7333 GCA_964511815.1 uncultured Rhodovulum sp. | reverse complement strand
CAGCCGGTCAGTAGCGGAGCCGCGCGTAGTAGGAGCCCTTCGCCGCCTCGCGCGCCTGGCCGAGCGTGACGATCTCGCGCTGGCGCAGCAGCGGCAGGAGCTTGAGGAACACCTGGGCGGTGGTCAGGGCGTCGCCGGCGGCGGAGTGGCGGGCGGACACGGTGACGCCCAGGCGGGCGGCGATCGCCTCGAGCGCGTGCGAGGTCTCGTTGGGCTGCGCCACGCTCGCGAGCAGCAGGGTGTCGAGCACGGGCTGGTCGAAGCGCACGCCGGTCGCGGCCTCCTTGAGCTGGAGGAAGCGCATGTCGAAGGCGACGTTGTGGCCGACGAGCACGGTGTCGGCGGCGAAGGCGCGGAAGGCGGGCAGCACCTCGGCGATCCGCGGCTGGCCGCGGACCATCTCCGGCCGGATGCCGTGGAACGGGATCGACGCCTCGGGGATGCTGCGGCCGGGATCGACCAGCTGGTCGAAGCGCTCGCCGCGCAGCAGGCGGCCGTTGACGATGCGGACGGCGCCCATCTGGATGATCTCGTCGCCGCCCGCGGGGTCGAGGCCGGTGGTCTCGGTGTCGAAGACGGTGAGCGCGAGCTCGTCCAGCGGCCGGTCGTCGAGCGCCCGCGTCGCGTCGCTGGAGGCGAAGAGGTCGAAGTCGTAGTACTCCGGGCGTTCGGTCACGCCGGACGCGGCGTCGCGGCCGACCGCCAGCGGCAGCAGGAAGCGGAAGAACGACTGGCCGCGCGGGCGGTCGTGCTCGAGCCACAGCTCGCCGCCGTGACGCTCGGCGACGTCGCGGGGCGACAGCGGCGAGGCGTCGCCGAGGTCCATCGCCTCGGTCTGCCAGCCGGTGGGATCGGCGGCCCCGGTGGCGGCGGCGGGCCAGAGCAGGTCGAGGTAGGCCCAGCCGCCGCGCGGGGCGAGGCGGAGCTCGAGGGGCGGGCGGCCCAGCGCCTCTCCGAGGCGGTGGGCGAGGAAGGCCAGCGCCCGGGTCAGCGCGAAGCTGTCGACGCTCAGCCAGAGCCCGTCGTCGACCTCGGTGCCGGCGACCGCCTGGCCGGCCTCGGCCTCGATGCGCTGGGCGGCGGCGGTGACGAGGTCCGCCCCCAGCATCTGCTGCAGCGGCCAGCGGGTCAGCAGATCCTGCGAGGTGTCGGCGGCGAGCTCGGCGAGCCGGGTGCTCATGGCGTCGACCTCGTCGCGCACCACGACGTGGAAGCTCTCGCGCTCGGCCGGCTCCAGGTCGGGATAGTCGAGCACGTCGAGCGCGGCCCGCATGCTGGCGAGCGAGGCCCGGCTGGCCTCGGTCAGTCGGATCAGCCGGTGGTCGCGGCTCGACTGCGCGGCGTAGTCGTCGGTGATGTCGTCGAGGAGCAGCACGTAGCCGCCGAGGCGGCTCTCGCCGTCGCCGGACCGCACCGGCGCCAGACCGACCTGGAGGAGGTGGCCCGCCGGCGTCGTGGTGACGAACTGTGCGGACGCCGCCGCCTCGCCGCGGGCGAGGCTGCGCTCGATGGTTTCGCGGGCGTGGTCGATCAGGGCGCGGTCGATCACCGCGTGGATCGACCGGCCGAGGCCGATCAGCTCGGCGCCGTCGGCGATGTCGGGGACGCGCGACAGCCGGCGGAACAGGGCGCGGGCGCGGCCGTTGTAGAGCAGGATCCGTCCGTCGAGGTTGCAGACGACGACGCTCTGGTGCAGCTCGGCCATCAGCGCCCCGAGCTGGTCGCGCTCGAACGCCACCTTGCGGCTGGCGTCCTCGACGAGCCGCCCCATGTCGGCGCGGAGCGTGCGGCGCTGGTCGGCGAGCCGGTTGACGGCGTCGGCGAGGTTGCGGGTGGGGGCGCTGCCGGCGGAAGCGAGCATGGGCGCCAACTGATCGTCGACGAGGAGGCGGGCCGCGTCCGCGAGCCGGGCCGGTGCCGCGACGAGCGCCTCGTAGAGCCGCCCGACCACCCAGGCGCCGAGCGCCGCCCCTGCGAGCCACCATCCGAGCACCAGCGCGCCGTGGCTCGCGACGAGCGGCGCGAGGTCCGCCCGCTGCCCGGGGGCGAGCGTCGCGCCGAGCACGAGGCTGCCGAGCAGCAGCCAGACCGCCAGCGCCGCGCCCGGGGCCAGCAGCGCCAGGGCGCGGCGGCGATCGAAGCTCACGCCAGCATTTCCCGGACCTTCGCCACCAGGTCGCGGGTGGAGAAGGGCTTGGTCACATAGGCGTCGGCGCCGGCGCCGAGGCCGCGCGCGGCGTCGCTCTCGCGGCCCTTCGCCGTCAGCATCAGGATGCGGGTGGCGCGGACGCTCTCGTCGGCACGCACCGCCTCGCAGACGTCGAAGCCGGTCATCCCCGGCATCATCGCGTCGAGCAGCACCAGGCGCGGCTTCTCGGCGCGGATCATGTCCAACGCCTGCGTGCCGTCGCGGGCGACGAGCACGTCGTAGCCCTCGCGCTTCATCATGAAGCTCAGCGACACGACGATGTTCGGCTCGTCGTCAGCGATCAGCACCTTCGTGCCCATTGTCGTCTCCCCCCGGCCGGAGCGGCAGCCGGAACGCGAAGCACGCGCCCCGGCCCGGTTCCGATTCCAGCCACATCCTTCCGCCGAAATGATCCACGATCTGGCGGCTGATCGGAAGCCCGAGGCCGGTGCCGGGCGGCCGGGTCAGCGCGTCGCCGCCCTGGCGGAACTTCTCGAAGACCGTGGCCCGCTCGGCGGCGGGCACGCCGGGTCCGTTGTCGCGGACCGAGACCACGAGCCCGTCGCCCTCCCGGCGCAGCGCGACCTCGACGCGGCCGCCCTCGCGCGGCACGAACTTGGCGGCGTTGGAGAGCAGGTTCAGCATCACCTGAGTGAGCCGGTCGGGGTCGGCGCGCAGCGTCGGCACCGCCTCGGGCAGGTCGAGAGCCACCACCGCGCCGCGCTCGCGGAAGAGCTCGGAGCTGGCGCGGACCGCGTCCTGCACCAGCGCGCAGAGGTCGACGTCGGTCGAATGCCACTCCGCAGCGCCGGCCTCGATCTTGGCGAGGTCGAGCACCTGGTTGACCAGCCGGCTCAGGCGCTCGCTCTCCGAGACGATGATGCCGAGGAACTCCGCCCGCTCCTCCGGCTCGATGTCCGGGTTGTCGAGCATCAGCTCGGAGAGGGCGCGGATCGAGGTCAGCGGCGTGCGCAGCTCGTGGGTGACCGAGGACATGAAGTCGTCCTTGAGGTGGTCGAGGCTCTGAAGCTGCTCGTTGGCGGCGCGCAGCTCGCCGGTCGCCTGCTCGAGCGAGCGGGATTTCTCCTCCAGCGCACGGGCGTAGCCGCGGATCTGCGAGGCCTCGTCGAGGATCTCGAGCACGTCGTCCACCGACAGCGGTTCCTCCTGGGACACCGATTCGATCATCACCCGCGCCGACGCGGTGCCGACGGCACCGGCGACCTGGCGCTCCACCCGGTCGACGAGGCGGGCGTCGGCGACGAGGTCGGG
This sequence comes from uncultured Rhodovulum sp., assembly GCA_964511815.1. Taxonomy (GTDB): domain Bacteria; phylum Pseudomonadota; class Alphaproteobacteria; order Rhodobacterales; family Rhodobacteraceae; genus Amaricoccus. Next base: position 3,873 of record CAZEGY010000167.1, on the reverse strand, counting down.
GACCGGGACGCCGATCTCGCGGGCGTGCTCGTCGAAGAGCGCGCTGGCGCCGGCCGGGCCGAGGAAGCGGCCGGCGAGCCGGCGGAGGTCGTCGAGCCGGGCGCGGCCGCGCCAGAACACCGGCTCGGCGCCACCGCGGCGGAAGACGTCGACGAAGAGCAGCGCCTGGCTGGCCTCGCGGGCCGAGGGGCTGCGGGCGAGCGACAGGCCGACGTAGAGCGCGAGGTTGACCGACAGGCTCCAGAACAGCGAGTGCGTGAGGTTGTCGAGACCGGCGAGCCCGAACAGCCGCTCGGGCGCCAGCAGCTCGATGCCGAAGGGGCCGTGCTCGACGAAGTCCGCCGCGATCCACCCCGACTTGGCGACCGACGGCAGCATCAGCGTGTAGGCCCAGACCGCGAAGCCGCCGAGCAGGCCGCCGAGGGCGCCGGCGCGGGTGCCGCCGCGCCAGTAGATGCCGCCGAGGAGCGCCGGCGCGAACTGCGCCACGGCGGCGAAGCTGATCAGGCCGATCGAGACGAGGGCGTAGGCCTCCCCCGCGACGCGGAAGTAGAGGTAGCCGAGCATCAGCACCGCGACGATCGCGGCGCGGCGGATGTTGAGCAGGAGCCGCGTCAGGTCGCCCCCCTCGCGGGCGCCGAAGCGGCCGAGGCGCAGCAGCGTCGGCATGAGGAAGTCGTTGCAGACCATCGTCGAGACCGCGACGGTCTCGACGATCAGCATGCCGGTCAGCGCCGAAAGCCCGCCGATGTAGGCGAAGAGCGCCAGCGCCGGGACGCCCTGGCCGAGCGGCAACGACAGCACGAAGGTCTCGGGATCCGCCTGCCCCGGGCCGAAGATCAGGAGCCCGCCGATGGCGATCGGCAGCACGAAGACGTTGATCAGCAAGAGGTAGGCCGGGAACATCCACGCGGCGCGGCGGATGTGCCGCTCGTCGACGCACTCGACCACCATGACCTGGAACTGCCGCGGCAGCAGCAGCACCGCGAACGCCGAGAGGATGGTCAGCGCGAACCACTGGGCGTAGTCGAACGAGGCCTCGCCCTGGTTCAGGCGCAGCAGCGCCTGGAGCTCGGGAACCGCCTGCGCCCGCGCCCAGATGTCGGCCATGCCGTCGAACAGCCCCCAGGTCACGAAGGCGCCGACTGCGAGGAAGGCGACGAGCTTGACCGCGGACTCGAAGGCGATCGCCGCGACCATGCCCTCGTGCCGCTCGGCGAGGTCGAGGTGGCGGGTGCCGAAGATCACCGCGAAGGCGGCGAGCGCCAGCGCGACGTAGAGCGTGCCGTCCAGCCACCACGCGGCGACCGGGGCCGAGTCGGGCGCGCCGGTCAGCAGCTCGTAGCCGGCGCTGACCGCCTTCAGCTGCAACGCGATGTAGGGGACGATGCCGACGACGGTGATCAGGGTGACGAGCGCGGCGAGCAGCGGGCTCTTGCCGTAGCGGCTGGCGATGAAGTCGGCGATCGAGGTGATGCGGTAGGTCCGCGCGATCCGCACGATCTTGCGCAGGACGATCCACGCCAGCAACATGGCGAGCGTCGGCCCGAGGTAGATCGGCAGGAACCAGACCCCGGAGCTCGCCGCCCGCCCGACGCTGCCGAAGTAGGTCCAGGCGGTGCAGAACACCCCCCAGGACAGCGCGTAGATCGTGGCGTTGTCGATCACCGACCGCCCCTGCTCGGCGCGCCGGTCGCCGTAGGCGGCGATGGTGAAGAGCAGGAGCAGGTAGCCGAACGAGGCACCGAGCACCAGGGCCGGGGAGATCATCGCTCGTCGTCCTCGCGTCCCGGGCCGCCGCCGCGCTCGCTGGCGAGCGCCAGCGCGACGATCAGCCCGAACCAGATCGCGAACAGCGCCATCGGCAGCAGCGGCAGGCCGAGGACCGTCGCCGGCTGGTCCCAGACGATCATCAGCGGGAAGTTGAAGAGCGCGAGGCCGGCCGCGCAGAGCGCGACGAGCACCTGGGTCCGCGGCCCCCGCCGGTCCTTCACAGCGCGTCCAGCCGGTAATGAAGGGCGAGCCACTGCTTGAAGCGGCGCACGATGGCGAGCGAATCCTTCAGCGCCTGGCGCTCCAGCGTGCCGAGATCGACGAGCCGGACCGCGTTGTCCGGGGGCTGCCCGGCCTCGATCTGGCGGAGGTTGCTGGCGAGCTTCAGCCCCATCAGGCAGTGCAGCGCCTCGACGAGGTCGCGGGCGAGGCCGGCGTCGATCCGCCCGGCATCGGAGAGCGCGCGCAGCCGCTCGTCGCTGCCGAGCGCCGCCACGCCGTACTGGAGCGCCAGCGTGCGCACCCCGTGCACCAGCGGGAAGATCCCGAGCTTCTTCAGGTCGATCTCCGCCGCCTCCTGCCCGCGCAGGCCGGGCAGCCGGCGCCACCAGCCGCCCTCGCCGCCGAACTGCCCGATCGCCGCGGCGAAGCGGGCGTAGAAGGCGTCGCCGCCGGCGAGGAGCCGTCGCAGATGGGCCTGCGCCTCGGCGAGGAGCTCGGCGTCCCCGGCCACGGCCGCGGCGTCGAGGAAGATCGCGAGGTTCATCGGCCCGTCGGGGTCGCTGCCGTGGGTCCAGTCGCGCAAGCTCGCGCGGAAGCCTTCGAGCGGCTGGCACCACAGCGGCCGGCTCAGCATGATGCCGCCGGGACACGGCGGATAGCCGAAGTCGATCAGCGCCGCGGTGAAGGCCTGCGTCACCGCCTCGAGCCCGTCGAAGGCGAAGCCGTCGCGCAGGATCAGCGCATTGTCCTGGTCGGTCTTGACGATCTGCTCGCCGCGGCCCTCGCTGCCCATGACGATCAGGCAGCTGTTCGCCCGGAGCTCCTCGGGGGCGAGGAGCGTCCACAGCCGCTGGAAGAGCCGGCGGTTGAGCCGGCCGACGAGGCCGGCGATGATCTCGATGCGCACGCCGTCGTCGCTCAGGACGCGGATCATCCCGTCGATCTGCCGCGCCGCAGCGCCGAGCTCGGCCACCGTCGCCGCCTGCTCGGTCTCGAGCGCGATCAGCTGGGAGTGGTTGGCGACGAAGCCCATCAGGTCGAGCTGGGTCAGCACGCCGACGATCTCCTCGCCCTCGCGCACGATCAGCCGGTGGAAGCCGTGGCGCAGCATGAGGATCAGCGCGTCGAAGAGCTCGGCGTCGGCCGAGACCGACAGCGGCTCGAAGACCGCGACGTCGCGGACCGGAATCCTCTCGGGCGGGACGCCGCGCAAGAGCGCGTCGCGGAGGTCGGTGGTGGTGAAGATGCCGAGCCGGTCGCCGTCACGCACCAGCGCCCCGGTGCGGTCGTGCTCGGCGAGCTGGCGGCAGAGGCTGACGAGGTCGGTGCCGCCGTCGACGTAGAGCGGCTTGCCGAGCGGCGCGTCGCCGACCCGCGCGGCCATCAGCGAGACGAACTCGCGCCGCCGACGCTCGACGGGATCGGCCCGCCCCGAAGGGGGCGGGCCGAGGGTCTCGGGGCGGTCGGCAGACGACACGCCGCCGCGCTCTCAGTGCGCCGAGGCTTCTTCGGCGCCGATGCCGGTCTCCGACCGCACCTGCTGGGCGGGGAAGCCGGCACGGTCGATCCGCGCCCGGTCGCTGTTGTCCATCTTCGACACCAGCCAGATGCCGAGGAAGGCCAGCGTCATCGAGAACAGGGCCGGCGAGGTGTAGGGGAACGGCGCCGAGCCCTTCGGGTAGCCGAGCGTCGCCTCCCAGACCGAGGGCGAGAGCACCGTCAGCAGCACCGAGGAGACGAGCCCGAGGAAGCCGCCGACGACCGCGCCCTTGGTGGTGCAGTCCTTCCACAGCACCGACATGAACAGCACCGGGAAGTTGGCTGACGCGGCGACCGCGAAGGCCAGCGACACCATGAAGGCGATGTTCTGGTTCTGGA
>CAZEGY010000166.1:0-7350 GCA_964511815.1 uncultured Rhodovulum sp. | reverse complement strand
CGGGCGTCGAGCAGGTTGAAGAGGTGCGAGGCCTTGATGCACTGGTCGTAGGCCGGCAACGCCATGACGATGCGGCGGCCGGTCTTCGGGTCGGTGTCGGGCTGGCCAAGGATGCGGGCGCACTCGGCCTCGGCGTCCGCGAAGTGGCGGAAGAGCATCTCGGTGTCGGCGACGTCGAAGTTCCAGCGGGCGTACTCGGCCTCGGCCTCGGCGAAGACGTCGCCGTAGGTGAGCGCGATCGGCGCGGCGGGGTCGTTGAAGGGCATGTCCATCACCCGGTCGACGCCGAGGACGTACATGGCGAGGCGCTCGAGGCCGTAGGTGAGCTCGCCCGAGACCGGGCGGCAGTCGTGGCCGCCGACCTGCTGGAAGTAGGTGAACTGCGAGACCTCCATCCCGTCGCACCACACCTCCCAGCCGAGGCCCCAGGCGCCCAGCGTCGGGCTCTCCCAGTCGTCCTCGACGAAGCGGATGTCGTGGAGCTCCATGTCGACGCCGATCGCCGCGAGGCTGCCGAGGTAGAGGTCCTGGATGTCCGGCGGAGAGGGTTTGATGAGCACCTGGTACTGGTAGTAGTGCTGGAGCCGGTTCGGGCTGTCGCCGTAGCGGCCGTCGGTCGGGCGGCGCGACGGCTGGACGTAGGCGGCGGCCCACGGTGCCGGCCCGAGCGAGCGCAGCGTCGTCGCCGGGTGGAAGGTGCCGGCGCCGACCTCCATGTCGTAGGGCTGGAGGACGGCGCAGCCCTGCGCCGCCCAGTAGCCCTGCAAGCGCAGGACGATGTCCTGGAAGCTCTTCGGCGCGTCGCTCGGCATCTGCGGCTCCTCTGGCGTCGGTCGCGCGTTTAGCGCGCGACCGACGGCGGGGTCAATGCGGGGCGCCGGGGGGATGCATGGGGCCGCGCCGCTCAGGCGCGGGCGAGGACGGCGGCGAGGGCGGCGCGGTAGCGGGCCTCGACGCGGTCGCGGGCGTGGTGGCGGCCGTCGCGGACGACCGGGCGGCCGGCGGACCACACCTCGCGGACGACGCGGTCGCCGGCGGCGAAGATCCAGCCGTCGAGGAGGGCGTCGTCGGCGAGGGGCGCGAGGGCGAGGTCGTCGCGGTCGAGCGCCACGAGGTCGGCGAGGCGGCCGGGGGCGATGGCGCCGCACGGGCGCTGGAGGGCGCGGGCGCCGCCGGCGAGGGCGGCGGCGTGGAGGGTGGCGCCGACCGAGGCGCCGGGGGCGGCGAGGACGTTGCGGGCCTTGCGGGCGAGGCGCTGGCCGTACTCGAGGCCGCGGAGCTCCTCGGCGAGGGAGATGCGGACGTTGGAATCCGAGCCGATCCCGAGGCTTCCTTCGGCGGCGAGGAAGGCGGCGCCGGGGAAGACGCCGTCGCCGAGGTTCGCCTCGGTGATCGGGCAGAGGCCGGCGGTGGCGCCGGAGGCGGCGAGGCCGGCGGTCTCGTCCGCGGTCATCTGGGTGCAGTGGATCAGCGTCCAGCGCTGGTCGATGGCGATCTCGTCGAGGAGAAAGGCGACGGGGCGGGCGCCGAGCCAGGCCTCGACGTCGGCGACCTCGGCGACCTGCTCGGCGGCGTGGATGTGGAGGGGGCCCTGCGGCAGGGCGGCGGCGAGGGCGGAAAGCTGGTCGGGGGTCGTCGCGCGGAGCGAATGCGGCGCGGCGCCGAGGACCGCGTCGGGGGGGAGGTCGCCGCCCGAGGCGGCGTGGAGCCCGAGGAACGCGTCGAGGTCGTTGCCGAAGCGGAGCTGGCCGCCGGCGAGGGGCGCGCGGTCGGCGCCGCCGAAGGTGTAGAGCACCGGCAGCAGGGTCAGGCCGATGCCGGTGTCGGTGGCGGCGGCGGCGATGCGGCGGGCGAGCTCGGCGGGGTCGTCGTAGGGAGTGCCGCCGGGCTGGTGGTGGAGGTAGTGGAACTCGGCGACGGCGCCGAAGCCGGCCTCGAGCATCTCGACGAAGGCGAGGGCGGCGATCGCCTCGATCTCGTCCGGGGCGAGGACGTCGAGGAAGCGGTACATGAGGACGCGCCACGTCCAGAAGCTGTCGTCGCCGGTGCCGCGGCGCTCGGTCATCCCGGCCATCGCCCGCTGGAAGGTGTGGCTGTGGAGGTTCGGCATCGCCGGGACGAGGGCGCGGCCGGTCAGGCGGTCGTCGCCCGGAAGGGCGGTGGCGCCGGGCTCGACGGTGGCGATGCGGATGCCGTCGAGGGTGACGCGGACGTCGCGCGCCCAGCCGTCGGGCAGGAGCGCGAGCGGGGCGAAAAGCGCGGTCATCGCCGCGCTCGGGGCAGGCCCGTCCCGTGCAGGTCGCCTGTACGGTCCATGCGGCGGACGGTCGTGCGCATCGTGGTGGTCGGCATCGCGTTCCCCGGCTTGCGGCGCGGGTCGAGTTAAGAGGAAGATGGCGGGCGAGGCAAAGGGAGCTTTCGGGTGGACCTGCTGATTACCGACGCGACGGTCGCGACGATGGAGACGGGCGGGGCGCCCTACGGGCTCCGCGCCGGCGTGGCGGTCGCGGTGCGCGACGGGCGGGTGGTGGCGGTCGGGCCGGAGGCCGGCGACGCGGTGCCGGGGGCGGCGGTGCGCGACGCCGGCGGCCGGCTCGTCACGCCGGCGCTCGTCGACTGCCACACCCACGTCGTCTTCGGCGGCGACCGGGCGCGCGAGTTCGAGATGCGGCTCGAGGGGGCGAGCTACGAGGAGATCGCCCGCGGCGGCGGCGGCATCGTCTCGACGGTGCGGGCGACGCGGGAGGCCGACGCGGCGGCGCTGCTCGCGGCGGCGCTCCCCCGGGTCGACGCGCTCCTCGCCGAGGGGGTGGCGACGCTCGAGGTGAAGTCGGGCTACGGGCTCGACCGCGACACCGAGCTCCGGATGCTCACGGTCGCCCGCGAGATCGGGCGGGTGCGGCCGGTCCGGGTGCGAACGACGTTTCTCGGGGCGCACGCGGTGCCGGCGGGGGTCGCGGCCGACGCCTACATCGACGAGGTCTGCATCCCGACGCTCCGGGAGGCGCACGCCGCCGGGCTCGTCGATGCGGTCGACGCCTTCTGCGAGGGCATCGCCTTCTCGCCGGAGCAGGTGGCGCGGGTGTTCGCGGTGGCGCGGGAGCTCGGGCTGCCGGTGAAGATCCATGCCGAGCAACTGTCGAACCTCGGGGGCGCGGCGCTGGCGGCGCGGTTCGGCGGGCTGTCGGCGGACCATCTCGAGTGGCTGGACGCGGCGGGCGTCGCGGCGATGGCCGACGCCGGCATGGTGGCGGTGATGCTGCCGGGGGCGTTCTACACGCTTCGCGAGACCAGGCTGCCGCCGGTCGCCGAGCTCAGGGCGGCGGGGGTGGCGATGGCGGTGGCGACCGACTGCAACCCGGGGACGGCGCCGCTGAGCTCGCTGCTCATGGCGATGAACATGGCCTGCACGCTCTTCCGGCTGACCCCGGAGGAGGCGCTGGCGGGGGCGACGCGCGAGGCGGCGCGGGCGCTCGGGCTCGACGACTGCGGGCGGGTGGCGGCGGGGATGCGGGCGGATCTGGCGATCTGGAACGTCGCGCATCCGGCGGAGCTCGCCTACCGCATCGGCTTCAATCCGCTGCACGCGCGGCTGTTCGGAGGGGTGGCGTGATGGGCGGCGGCATCAGGGTTAACTGGTTAACGCCCCGGCGCCCCCGAATCAGCCTAGCACCGGGCAGGGCTGGCGCGAAGGCGGCGCCCTCGCCCAAGGTTACCATGGTCAGCCGCCCTGGGTGGCGGAGAGGCCGGGGCGGGACGTCGGCGGGCGTCCGGCCGTCGGCGGGGCTGCTCGCGTCGGGGCGTGGCGTCGTGGGGCCGCGCGCGCTCGCGGGGCGCGGGGCGGCAGTCGTGCGCCGGGGGCCGGTCGCGGGTCTCGGCGCGGGTATCGGCGGCCGTCCGCGGGCGGCGTCCGCCAGCGCTACGGAGGGCGGCGCATGACGCTGGTGCCGGGATCGGTGACGCTCGCGGAGCTCGCGGCCGTCTGGCGGGGCGGGGCCGCGGCGCTCGATCCCTCGGCGCGGCCGGCGGTCGAGGCGGCGGCGGCGCGGGTCGCGGCGGCGGTGGCGGCGGGGGTGCCGGTCTACGGGGTCAACACCGGGTTCGGCAAGCTCGCGAGCGTGACGATCCCGGCCAAGGACACCGCGCGGCTGCAGCGCAACCTCATTCTCTCCCACTGCTCGGGGGTCGGCGAAGCGACGCCGGCCGCGGTGGTGCGGCTGATGATGGCGTTGAAGCTCGTCTCGCTCGGGCGCGGGGCGTCGGGGGTGCGCTGGGACATCGTCGCGCTGATCGAGGGGATGCTGGCCAAGGGCGTGGTGCCGGTGGTGCCCGTGCAGGGCTCGGTGGGGGCGTCGGGCGACCTCGCGCCGCTCGCGCACATGGCGGCGGTGATGCTCGGGGAGGGCGAGGCCGAGGTCGGCGGCGTGCGCATGGCCGGCGGCGCGGCGCTGGCGGCGGCGGGGCTCGCCCCGGTCGCGCTCGCCGCGAAGGAGGGGCTCGCGCTCATCAACGGCACGCAGTTCTCGACCGCCTGGGCGCTCGTCGGGCTCTTCGGGGCGTGGCGGGCGGCGCAGAACGCGCTCCTGGTGTCGTGCCTGTCGACGGACGCGATCATGGGGTCGACGGCGCCGCTGCGGGCGGAGATCCACGCGCTGCGCGGGCATCGCGGGCAGGTCGAGGCGGCGGCGGCGATGCGGGCGGTGATGGCGGGGTCGGCGATCCGCGAGAGCCACCGCGAGGGCGATACCCGGGTGCAGGACCCCTACTGCATCCGCTGCCAGCCGCAGGTGACCGGCGCGGCGATGGACCTGCTGCGGCAGGCGGCGGGGACGCTGGTGATCGAGGCCAACGCCGCCACCGACAATCCACTGGTGCTCGGGGACGCGATCGTCTCGGGGGGAAACTTCCACGCCGAGCCGGTGGCGTTCGCGGCGGACGTGATCGCGCTGGCGGTGGCCGAGATCGGCGCGATCGCCCAGCGGCGGGTGGCCTTGATGGTCGATCCGACGCTTTCCCACGACCTTCCGCCGTTTCTGACCAGGGCGCCGGGGCTGAACTCGGGCTTCATGATCGCCGAGGTGACGACGGCGGCGCTGATGAGCGAGAACAAGCATCTGGCGACGCCGTGCTCGACGGACTCGACGCCGACGAGCGCCAACCAGGAGGACCACGTGTCGATGGCGGCCCACGGGGCGCGGCGGCTGGCGCCGATGGTTGCGAACCTCGAGCGGATCCTCGGGATCGAGGCGCTGTGCGCGGCGCAGGGGATCGAGTTCCGGGCGCCGCTGGCAACGAGCGCGCCGCTCGCCGCGGCGGTGGCGAGGTTGCGCGAGGTCGTGCCGGCACTGGGGGAGGACCGCTTCATGGCGCCGGATCTGGAGGCGGCGGCGGGACTGGTGCGCGACGGGGCGTTGCTGGCGGCGTCGGGGGCCGGCTTCCCGGGGCTCGGGTCATGACGGCGGTCGAGGTCAGGCAGGGCGACGGGCCGGTGATCCTCGGGCTGCCGCACACCGGGACGGCGGTGCCGGCCGCGGTCTTCGCCCGGCTGAACGAGACCGGCCGGACGCTCGCCGACACCGACTGGCACGTCGACCGGCTCTACGACGGGCTGCTGCCATCGGCGACGACGGTGCGGGCGACCTTCCACCGCTACGTCGTCGACGCCAACCGCGGGCCCGACGACGCGAGCCTCTATCCGGGGCAGAACACCACCGGGCTCTGCCCGGTGACCGACTTCGACGGGCGGCCGATCTGGCGCGAGGGCGAGGAGCCGACGGCGGAGGAGGTCGCGGAGCGGACGGCGGCGTTTCATGCGCCCTATCATGCGGCGCTGGCGGCGGAGATCGCCCGGGTGCGGGAAAGGCACGGGGTGGCGATCCTCTACGACTGTCATTCGATCCGGAGCGTGATCCCGTTCCTCTTCGCGGGGACGCTGCCCGACTTCAACGTCGGGACGGCGGACGGGGCGAGTTGCGCGCCGGCGGTCGAGAGCCTCGTCATGTCGGGGGTGCGGGCGGCGGGGGCGCACACCTGGGTCGGGAACGGGCGCTTCAAGGGCGGGTGGACGACGCGCCGTTACGGGCGGCCGGAGGAGGGGGTGCACGCGGTGCAGATGGAGCTGGCGCAGGCGACCTATCTCGTCGAGGAGGCGCCGCCGTGGACCTGGGACGACGCGAAGGCGGAGGAGATGCGGGCGCACCTCCGCGACATCCTCGCGACGCTGGCGCTCGCGGCTGCCGACCTGAGGGTGGTGACATGATCGACGTAGCCGCTGCACGCAGGAACGTTCGCGAGGTTCGCGCGCCGACGGGGACGGAGCTGAGCGCCAGGAGCTGGCTGACCGAGGCGCCGCTGCGGATGCTGATGAACAACCTCGCGCCGGACGTCGCGGAGAACCCCCACGAGCTCGTCGTTTACGGCGGCATCGGGCGGGCGGCGCGGACGTGGGCGGACTTCGACCGGATCGTGGCGGCGTTGCGGGAGCTCGAGGCGGACGAGACGCTGCTGGTGCAGTCGGGGAAGCCGGTCGGGATATTTCGCACCCATGCCGATGCGCCGCGGGTGCTGATCGCCAACTCGAATCTCGTGCCGCACTGGGCGACCTGGGACCACTTCAACGAGCTCGATCGCAAGGGGCTGATGATGTACGGCCAGATGACGGCCGGGTCGTGGATCTACATCGGGTCGCAGGGGATCGTGCAGGGGACCTACGAGACCTTCGCCGAGGCGGGGCGGCGGCACTATGGCGGGGACCTGACCGGGCGGTGGATCCTGACGGCGGGGCTCGGGGGGATGGGCGGGGCGCAGCCGCTCGCCGCGGTGTTCGCCGGGGCGTCGTGCCTCGCCGTCGAGTGCAACCCCGAGTCGATCGAGTTCCGGCTGCGGACGCGCTATCTCGACGAGAAGGCGGAGAGCCTCGACGCGGCGCTGGCGATGATCGAGGCGTGGGGGAAGGCCGGGGAGGCGAAGTCGGTCGGGCTGGTCGGCAACGCGGCCGACGTGTTTCCGGAGCTGGTGCGGCGGGGGGTGCGGCCGGACATCGTCACCGACCAGACGAGCGCCCACGACCCGGTCAACGGCTACCTGCCGCAGGGCTGGACGCTGGCCGAGTGGCGGGCGCGGCGGGAGAGCGAGCCGAAGGCGGTCGAGCGGGCGGCGCGGGCGTCGATGAAGGTGCACGTCGCGGCGATGGTCGACTTCTGGAAGGCCGGGGTGCCAACGCTCGACTACGGCAACAACATCCGGCAGATGGCGCTGGAGGAGGGGCTCGAGGACGCCTTCGCGTTTCCGGGGTTCGTGCCGGCCTACATCCGGCCGCTGTTCTGCCGGGGGATCGGGCCGTTCCGCTGG
>CAZEGY010000165.1:2959-7351 GCA_964511815.1 uncultured Rhodovulum sp. | reverse complement strand
GCGGCTGCAACGGCGGCTTCGCCGACGTCGACAACCTCGGCTGGAAGCTCGACCTCGTCCTCCGCGGCGAGGCCGACGCGCGCCTGATCGAGACCTACGACGACGAGGCGATCGTCACCGCCGACGAGAACATCCTCAACTCGACGCGGTCGACCGACTTCCTGACCCCGAAGTCGACCGCCAGCCGGTGCCTGCGCGACGCGGTGCTCGAGCTCGCCCGCGACCACGCCTTCGCGCGGCCGTTCGTGAACTCGGGGCGGCTCTCGACCGCGGTCAGCTACCCGGCGAGCCGGCTCTCGACGCCCGACGCCGACGCCTGGGAGGGCGGCGTCGCCCCCGGCGCGCCGGTCCTCGACGCGCCCCACGGCGACGGCTGGCTCCTCGACGCGATCGGCGACGAATTCACCCTCCTCGCCCGCGGCTGGCGCGGCGCGGCGCCGGCCGGGGTCCGGGTCGTCGAGGTCGACGGCCTCGCCGCCGACCGCCTCGGCCTGACCGTCGGCGCCGCCGCCCTCGTCCGGCCCGACCACTACGTCGCGGCGCGCTGGAAGTCGCCCGATCCCACGGCCGTCGCCGCGGCACTCGCCCGCGCCAAGGGAGAAACCTCATGGCCGACCTGATCGTCACCCCGAACCTCGCCGGCGCCGACGACGTCTACGAGGGTCTCGTCCGCCTCCACGAGGGGCTGACCGAGGCCGAGAGCCTGAAGGTCTGGGCCAAGCTCGCCCTCGCCCTCGCCAACCACGTCGGCGACCGCACGGTCATCGAGCAGGCCATCGCCGTCGCCCGGCCGGGTCCGGCTGCCCGGCCCGGGCGCACCCGAGAGACAGAGCCGGAGGAGGAAACATGATCGAGATGACGATCGGCGGCGCCGCCGTCCCCGCCAGCGACCGTTTCGAGGTCCTGAACCCCGCGACCGGCGCGGTCGTCGACACCGCGCCGAACGCCACGGCCGCGGACCTCGACCGCGCCGTCGCCGCCGCCCGCGCCGCGCAGGGCCCGTGGGCGGCGCGGCCCGACGCGGAGCGCGCCGCGCTCGCCGCCAGGGTCGCCGAGACGATCACCGCCAATGCCGAGGAACTCGCCCGGCTCCTCACCCTCGAGCAGGGAAAGCCGCTGAACGGCCTCGGCTCGCGCTGGGAGATCGGCGGGGCCGCGGCGTGGGCGGGCTACACCGCCGGGCTCTCCCTGCCCCCGGAGGTGCTCCAGGACACCAACGAGGGCAAGGTCGAGCTGACCCGCAAGCCGGTCGGCGTCGTCGGCTCGATCACGCCGTGGAACTTCCCGGTGATGATTGCGGTCTGGCACTTCCTCCCGGCGATCCGCGCCGGCAACGCCGTCGTGCTGAAGCCCTCCCCGCTCACGCCGCTCGCGACGCTGCGCCTCGCCGCGCTGGTGAGCGAGGTGCTGCCGGCGGGCGTCCTCAACGTCGTCGCCGGCGACGACAAGGGCTTCAACGTCGGCGCCGCGATGTCGGCCCACCCCGGCATCGACAAGATCGTCTTCACCGGCTCGACCGCCACCGGCCGCGCCGTCATGCGCTCGGCCGCCGACACCCTGAAGCGCCTGACCCTCGAGCTCGGCGGCAACGACGCCGGCATCGTCCTCCCCGACGCGAGCCCCGAGAAGATCGCCGAGGGCCTGTTCTGGGGCGCCTTCATCAACAACGGCCAGACCTGCGCCGCGATGAAGCGCCTCTACGTCCACGACAGCATCCACGACGCCGTCTGCGACGCCCTCGTCGCCTACGCCGAGAAGATCCCGGTCGGCGACGGCCTCGACGAGGCCTCGGTCCTCGGGCCGGTCCAGAACCGCATGCAGCACGACAAGGTCTCCCGGCTCGTCGCCGACGCGGTCTCGCGCGGCAAGACGCTCCTCGGCGGCGCCCCCGGCGAGGGCCTGTTCTTCCCGCCGACGATCGTCGCGGAGCTCGCGAACGGCGACGCCCTCGTCGACGAGGAGCAGTTCGGCCCGGCGCTCCCCGTCATCCGCTACACCGACCTCGACGCCGCGATCGCCGCGGCGAACGACAGCCCGAACGGGCTCGGCGGCTCGGTCTGGTCCGCGGACATCGAGGCGGCCAAGGCCGTCGGCCGCCGGCTCGACTGCGGCTCGGTCTGGATCAACAAGCACGGCGCCATCCAGCCGAACGCCCCCTTCGGCGGCGTCAAGCAGTCGGGCTTCGGCGTCCAGTTCGCCGAGGAGGGGCTGAAGGAGAACACCACCGTCCAGGTCGTCTTCTCCTGATCGTCGCGCGGCCGCGGCCCGCGGGGTTGCGGCCCGCGGGCGGTCGACGCGGCGCCACCGCCGGCGGCCGGGCCCGCCCGGACGCGGGTAAGGGCCCTGCCTACTGCCACATCGCGCGCATCCTGGCGGCGAGGTCGACCGCCGGCCGGTCCGGGGCGACTGCGGGGGCGGGGGCGACGGCGGGTGCGGCGGGCCAGGTGGTGCGGTCGAAGCGGTCGAGGATCGCGGGCGGGACGAAGCGGGTGCGGGTGGCGTAGACGTGACGGTCGCCGCTCCGGTGCTGGCCGTGGACGTAGAAGCGTTGCGGCGCGACGAGGTGGAGGGTGTCGCGGGCGCGGGTCATCGCGACGTAGAGGAGGCGGCGCTCCTCGTCGAGCTCGGCGGCGGTGCCGGTGCCGAGGTCGGAGGGGATGCAGCCGTCGACGCAGTTGAGGACGAAGACGTTGCGCCACTCCTGCCCCTTGGCGGAGTGGATGGTCGAGAGGATCAGGTAGTCCTCGTCGCGGTGCGGGACGCCGGCGTGGTCGCTCGACGCGCCCGGTGGGTCGAGGGTGATCTCGGTCAGGAAGCGCTCGCGGTCGGCGAAGGTCGCGGCGATCGCCTCGAGCTGGAGGAGGTCGGCGGTGCGGACGGCGGCGTCCTCGTGCAGCCGTTCGAGGTGGGGCGCGTACCACGCGCGGACCGCGGCGATCTCGCCCGGCCAGTCCGGGCGGCCGCGGAGCGCGTCGAGGAGGGCGGCGAAGATCCGCCAGTCCTCGCCCGCCCGGCGCGGGACCGGCGCGGCGCCGCCGGCGCGGCCGGCGTCGAGGAGCGCCTCGGCGGTGGCGGGGCCGATGCCGGGGATGAGCTGGAGCACCCGGAAGCCGGCGATGCGGTCGGCGGGGTTCTGGGCGTAGCGCAGGCAGGCGAGCACGTCCTTGACGTGGGCGCTGTCGAGGAACTTGAGGCCGCCGAACTTCACGAACGGGATGTTGCGGCGGACGAGCTCGACCTCGAGCGGCCCGGAGTGGCTCGCGGTGCGGAAGAGCACCGCCTGCTTCTTCAGCGCCGTGCCGGCCTCGCGGGCGTCGAGGACGTGGCGGCAGACGTAGTCGACCTGGCCGGCCTCGTCGCGCACGGCGACGAGCGCCGGCCGCGGGCCGGAGGGGCGGTCGCTGCGGAGGGATTTCAGGTAGCCCTCGCCCGCCTCGGCGATGACCGCGTTGGCGGCGGCGAGGATCTCGGGGGTCGAGCGGTAGTTCTGCTCGAGGGCGACGGTGCGGGCGCGGGGGGTGAAGTGGCCGGGGAAGTCGAGGATGTTGCGGACGTCGGCGGCGCGGAAGGCGTAGATCGACTGGGCGTCGTCGCCGACGACGGTGACGCCGCGACCGTCGGGCTTCAGCGCGCGCAGGATCGCGGCCTGGAGGCGGTTGGTGTCCTGGTACTCGTCGACGAGGACGTGGTCGAAGCGCGCACCGATCTCCGCCGCGATCGTCGGCTCTTCCATCATCGCCGCCCAGAGGAGGAGGAGGTCGTCGTAGTCGAGGACGGCGCTCTCCTGCTTCGCCGCGACGTAGGCGGCGAAGAGCTCGCGGAGCTGGCCCTCCCACTCGGCGCACCACGGGAAGTGGCGGCGGAGGACGTCGCCGAGGTCGGCGCGGGCGTTGACGGTGCGCGAGTAGATCGCGAGGCAGGTGCCCTTGGTCGGGAAGCGCCGCTCGGTCGCGGTGAGGCCGAGGCGGTGGCGGGCGAGGGCCATCAGGTCGGCGGAGTCCTCGCGGTCGTGGATGGTGAAGGCGGGGTCGAGGCCGACCGCGGCGGCGTGCTCGCGGAGGAGGCGGGCGCCGATGGCGTGGAAGGTGCCGGCCCAGGTCAGGCCCTCGGCGAGGAGCGCGGCGCGGGGGCCGAGGGTCTCGGCGGCGATGCGCCCGGCGCGGCGGGTCATCTCGGCGGCGGCGCGGCGCGAGAAGGTCATCACGAGGATGCGGCGCGGGTCGGCGCCGTGGCGCACGAGGTGGGCGAGGCGGTGGACGAGGGTGTTGGTCTTGCCGGTCCCCGCCCCGGCGATGACGAGGAGCGGGCCGGCGATCGCGCCGTCGCCGTGCACGACCGCGGCGCGCTGCTCGGGATTGAGGCGGGCGAGCGGGTCCGGGGTCGAGGTCGGGG
>CAZEGY010000165.1:0-2859 GCA_964511815.1 uncultured Rhodovulum sp. | reverse complement strand
CGGGTTCGTGGCCGGGTTCGTGGCGGGGGCGAGCGCGGTGTCCATGCCCGGCATCAAGCCCTGTTTTCGTTTCGTTCGCAAGCGCGGGCGCGCGCTCACCCCGGAAGAATCGGCCCGGCCTCGGTGACGATGGCGTCGAGGCGCATGTCGGTCTCGCTGTCGGGGAGGAGCGGCACCGCCTGCGCGGCGAAGGCGACGCCGATGGCGCGGGCGGCGCCGCCGCCGGCGCGGAGCGCGGCGATCGTGCGATCGTAGAAGCCGCCGCCGTAGCCGAGGCGGTGGCCGCGGGCGTCGAAGGCGAGCATCGGCACGAGGAGGAGGTCGGGCGCGACCTCGACCTCCGCCGCCGGAACCTCGAGGCCGAAGCCCGCCGGGACCGTCGGCTCGCCGGGCGCCCAGGCGCGGAAGACGAGGGGGAGGCCCGGGCCGACGACGACCGGGAGCGCGAGGCGCCAGCCGAGGGCGGCGAGCGCGGCCATCGCCGGACGGGGGTCGAGCTCGTCGCGCACCGGAAGGTAGCCCGAGGCGACCCCGGGGGGTCCGTCGAGGGCGGCGGCGAAGGCGTGGACGTGCGCGGCGACCCGTGCGGGCGCTTGCGGCTCCGCGGCGTGGGCGGCGGCGCGCGCCTCGCGCGCGGCGCGGCGCAGGATCTGCTTGCGCGCGGCGACGTCGCTCACGCGGGGGAGCCCGGGATGCGGTGGAGGGCGGCGGGCCCGGCGCGACCGTGAAGGCGTGCAATCCTCGAGGACCTGGCTAACCAGGTGGGCGTCAGGTGCGATAGGCCAGGGCCAGTCACAGAGCCGACTCCCTCAAGAATATGTAAGGCCACCAGGATATGGGCCCGCACGGGAAGGTCAGAACCCGCCGCAAGGGAATGTAGCGCGCGCGGCGGCGGTTTTGAAGGGGGGGCGCCGCTACTTCACCATCAGAATCCACGCCCGGCTCGGGGTCTCCCAGCCGTCGGCGACGAGCGGCTCCTCGGCGACCTCGGCGAAGCCGAAGGCGCGGTAGAGGCGGCGGGCGTCGCGGTTGCCGTCGGCGACGACGAGGCTGAGGCCGCGGGTCGTCGCCGCCTGGCGCTCCGCCTCGGCGAGGAGCGCGGTGGCGACGCCGCGGCGGCGGAAGCCGGGATAGGTCGCGAGCATGTTGACGTAGAGGCTGCCGGGCACCCGGTTCTCGAGCGCCTGCAGCGGGCGGAACATCGGCGGCAGCTCGGCGACGGGCTCGGGCTCGTCGCCGACGACGTAGGTGACGAGCATCCCCGCCGTCAGGTCGCTCAGCTCGGCGATCACCGCGTGCGTCCACGAGAAGGCGCCCTCGTCACGCGCGGCGCGTCGCGCCCCGACGGTGAGGGGATCCTCGCCCGGGGCGGCCTGCTGCGCCCAGATGTAGCGGGAGAGCCCGGTGCCGGCGAGATCGCCGAGGCGGGCCATGTCGGGGGCGTCGCCGCGGCGGGCGGGACGGAGGTGCGGGCGGGCTTCGGACATCGTGCCGGTTCCGGCTGCAAGAAGGAACGCCAGCGCGCTAGGGTCGCCCGAGGAGGCGGTCGCGCGCCGCGGAAGGAGCATAGCATGTCGGCAGCCGATGGTCGTGCGGAAGAAGCGCCCCGCATCGTCTGCATCGGCGCGGCGCACTGGGACGTCATCGGCCGCACCGCCCGGCCGCTGCCGCCCGGCGCCGACGTGCCCGGCCGGGTGACGCGCCAGCCCGGGGGGGTCGCCGCCAACGTCGCCCGCGCCCTCGCCGGCGCCGGCGTCGCCGCGGCGCTCGTCGCCGTGGTCGGGCGCGACGACGCCGGCGCCGCCCTCGTCGCCCGCCTCGCCGCGGCGGGCGTCGACTGCCGCGGGGTGCTGCGCACCGACGCGGCGACCGATGCCTACGTCGCGATCGAGGACGCGGACGGCGGCCTCCACGCCGCGGTCGCCGACTGCGCCGGGCTGGAGCGCGCCGGGGCCGCCCTGCTCGCGCCGCTCCGCGACGGCCGGCTCGCCGGCCCCGGGGCGCCGTGGCGCGGGACGGCGGTCGTCGACGGCAACCTGCCGGCGGCGGTGATCGCCGAGCTCCTCGCCTCCCCTGCCCTCGCCGGGCCGCTCGCGATGGTGCCGGCGAGCCCGGCGAAGTCGGCGGCGCTCGCGCCGCTCCTCACCGGCCGCCCCGTCACGCTCTACCTCAACCGGCGCGAGGCCGAGGCGCTGGCGGCCGCCGCCTTTCCCGACAGCCGCGCCGCCGCCGTCGCCGTCGCCCGGCTGCCCGGGGTCGCGGCCGTCGTCACCGACGGCGGCGGCCCGGTCGTGGCCGTCGCCGGCGGCGTGGTCGTCACGCGCCCGGCGCCGGCGGTCGCGACGGGGAGCGTCACCGGCGCCGGCGACGCCTTCGTCGCGGCCCATCTGGCGGCCGGCGCCGAAGGCTGCGATGCTGGCGCCGCCCTCGGGCGCGCGATCGAGGCCGCCGTCCGACACGTCACCCGCCCCGACGCCACCCGCGAGGAGCCATGACCGCGCCTTTGAGCTTCGCCACCGAGGTCGCCGAGGCGATCGCCGCCCGCCGCCCGCTCGTCGCGCTCGAGTCGACGATCGTCACCCACGGGATGCCGTTCCCGGACAACCTCGCGACCGCCCGCGCCGTCGAGGCCGAGGTCCGCGCCGCCGGCGCGGTGCCCGCGACGCTCGCGGTGATGAGCGGGGCGATCCGCGTCGGGCTCGAGCCCGCCGAGCTCGACGCCCTCGCCGAGGCGCGCGACGTGCGCAAGCTCTCGCGCGCCGACCTCGCCGTGGCGCTCTCCGAGGGCTGGACGGGCTCGACGACGGTCGCCGCGACGATGATCTGCGCCCGCCTCGCCGGGATCGAGGTCTTCGCCAC
>CAZEGY010000164.1:0-7398 GCA_964511815.1 uncultured Rhodovulum sp. | reverse complement strand
ATCGTCGACTTCGACGTCCACCACGGCAACGGCACCCAGGATCTGGTCTGGGACGACGCCCGCATCCTCTTCGCCTCGACCCACCAGATGCCGCTCTATCCCGGCACCGGGGCGGCCGAGGAGACCGGCGCCCACGGGCAGGTCGTCAACGTGCCGCTCCCGCCCGGGGCGAGCGGCGGGGTGTTCCGGGCCGGGATGCTCGGGCGGGTGCTGCCGGCGCTCGAGGCGTTCCGGCCGGAGATGGTGTTCGTCTCGGCGGGGTTCGACGCCCACGCCCGCGACCCGCTCGCCAACCTCAACTTCACCGACGCCGATTTCGCCTGGGCGACCGAGCGGATCTGCGACGTCGCCGACCGGCACGCGGCGGGGCGGGTCGTCTCGACTCTCGAGGGTGGATATGATCTCACCGCCCTCGCGTCCGCCTCGGCGGCGCATGTCCGGGTGCTGATGGAGCGGGGCCGATGACCGACGAGACGCCGATCGGCGAGCTGAGCTTCGAGCAGGCGCTGAAGGAGCTCGAGGAGGTGGTGACCCGGCTCGAGAACAGCACGGTGACGCTCGAGGAGTCGATCACGCTCTTCGCCCGCGGCTCGGCGCTGCGCGAGCACTGCGAGAAGAAGCTCGTCGCGGCCGAGGCGCGGGTCGAGGCGATCACCCGGAGCCTCGACGGCGCGGTCGAGAGCCGGCCGGTCGACATTCCCTGACGGCCCGGCGCTTCGGCATGGATGCGGACACCCTCCAGTTCCACGCGGTCCTGAGCGACGCCGCGACGCGGACCGAGACCGCGCTCGACGGCTTCCTCCCCGGCGAGGAAACCGCGCTCGGCGCGGCGATGCGCTACGCGGTGCTCTCGGGGGGCAAGCGGCTCCGGGCGCTGCTCGCGCTCGAGAGCGCGGCGATCTTCCGGGTGCCGCCGGCGCAGGCGCTGCGCACCGCGGCGGCGGTCGAGTGCATCCACGCCTACAGCCTCGTCCACGACGACCTGCCGTGCATGGACGACGACGACCTGCGGCGCGGCAAGCCGACGGTGCACGTCGCCTGGGACGAGGCGACGGCGGTGCTGGTCGGGGACGGGCTCCAGGCGCTCGCGTTCGAGATCCTCAGCGCACCGCAGGGCGGGATCGACCCGCGGGTGCAGGTGCGGCTGGTGCTGCGGCTCGCGCAGGCGGCGGGGGCGGCGGGGATGGTCGGCGGCCAGGCCTTCGACATCGCCGCCGAGACGGCCGGGCCGCTCGACCTCGAGCAGATCGGGGCGTTGCAGGCGCTGAAGACCGGGGCGCTCTTCGGGTGGGCGGCGGAGTCGGGCGCGGTGCTCGGGCGCTCGGACCCGGGGCCGCTCGGGCGTTACGCCGCGGCGCTCGGGGCGGCGTTCCAGATCCGCGACGACGTGCTCGACGTCGAGGGCGACGCGGAGGCCGCGGGCAAGCGCCTCGGCAAGGACGGGGAGCGCAACAAGGCGACCTTCGTCTCGCTGCTGGGGCTCGACGGCGCCAAGGCGCGGGGCGCGGCGCTGGTCGCGGAGGCCTGCGAGGCGCTCGCGCCCTACGGATCGGCGGCGGCGAACCTCCGCCTCGCGGCACAGTTCGCCCTCGCGCGGAGCGCCTGACGGCGCGATAAGGGCGGGCCAGGGAAGGGGATTCGCATGACCGAGCGCCCGAAGACGCCATCGCTCGACCGCATCTCGGTGCCGGCCGACCTCAAGGGGCTGTCGGTGGCGGAGCTGTCGCGGGTGGCCGACGAGCTCCGCGCCGAGACGATCTCGGCGGTGTCGGTGACCGGCGGCCACCTCGGGGCCGGGCTCGGCGTCGTCGAGCTGACCGTGGCGATCCACGCGGTGTTCAACACCCCGAAGGACAAGCTGATCTGGGACGTCGGGCACCAGTGCTATCCGCACAAGATCCTGACCGGGCGCCGCGAGCGCATCCGCACGCTGCGCGCCGGCGGCGGGCTCTCGGGGTTCACCCGCCGCGCCGAGAGCGTCTACGACCCGTTCGGCGCGGCGCACTCCTCGACCTCGATCTCGGCCGGGCTCGGCTTCGCCGTCGCCCGCGACCTCGGGGCGCCGGACGTCGGCGACGTCGTCTGCGTCATCGGCGACGGGGCGATGTCGGCGGGCATGGCCTACGAGGCGATGAACAACGCCGGGCACATGAAGGAGCGGCTCTTCGTCGTCCTCAACGACAACGAGATGTCGATCGCGCCGCCGGTCGGAGCGATGTCGAAGTACCTCTCGCGGCTCTATGCCGGCGAGCCGTTCCAGGACCTGAAGGCCGCGGCCAAGGGGGCGGTGAAGCTCTTGCCGCAGCCCTTCCAGGAGGGGGCGCGACGGGCGCGCGAGCTCGTCAAGGGAATGACGGTCGGGGGCACGCTCTTCGAGGAGCTCGGCTTCTCCTACGTCGGGCCGGTCGACGGGCACGATGTCGAGACCCTCGTCGCGGTGCTGCGCGCGGTGAAGGCGCGGGGCACCGGGCCGGTGCTCATCCACGCGCTGACCCGCAAGGGCAAGGGCTACGCCCCGGCGGAGGCGTCGAGCGACAAGTACCACGGGGTCGCCAGGTTCGACGTGGTGACCGGGGCGCAGCAGAAGAAGCCGTCGAACGCGCCGACCTACACCCGGGTCTTCGCGGAGTCGCTCGTCCGGGAGGCGGAGGCCGACGAGCGCATCGTCGCGGTGACGGCGGCGATGCCCGACGGGACCGGGCTCGACCTCTTCGGCAAGCGCTTCCCCAAGCGGACCTTCGACGTCGGCATCGCCGAGCAGCACGCGGTGACGTTCTGCGCCGGGATGGCGGCGGCGGGGATGAAGCCGTTCTGCGCGATCTACTCGACGTTCCTCCAGCGCGGCTACGACCAGGTCGTCCACGACGTGGCGATCCAGCGCCTGCCGGTGCGCTTCGCCATCGACCGGGCCGGGCTCGTCGGCGCCGACGGGCCGACCCACGCGGGGGCGTTCGACACCACCTTCCTCGCCTGCCTGCCCGACTTCGTCGTGATGGCGGCGGCGGACGAGGCGGAGCTCGTCCACATGGTCGCGACCGCGGCGGCGCTCGACGACCGGCCGTCGTCGTTCCGCTTCCCCCGCGGCGAGGGCGTCGGGGTCGAGATGCCGGAGCGCGGCGTGCCGCTGGAGATCGGCCGGGGACGGATCGTCCGCGAGGGGCAGGGCGTCGCCATCCTCTCCTTCGGCGCGCGGCTCGCCGAGGTGCTGAAGGCGACCGAGGCGCTCGCGGCGCGCGGCATCCGGCCGACGGTCGCCGACGCGCGCTTCGCCAAGCCCCTCGACCGGGAGCTGATCCTCGGGCTCGCGCGCGAGCACGGGGCGCTCCTCACCATCGAGGAGGGCGCGGTCGGCGGCTTCGGGAGCCACGTCGCGCAGCTTCTCGCCGAGGAAGGCGTCTTCGACCGCGGGCTCAGGTTCCGCTCGATGGTGCTGCCCGACAGCTTCGTCCAGCAGGACAGCCCCGAGGCGATGTACGCCGTCGCCGGGATGAACGCGTCCGACATCGAGGCGAAGGTGCTGTCGCTCCTCGACGTCGCCCGCGTCGGCGTGCGCCGCGCCTGACGACGGCCGGCGTGACGCCCGGGCCGGACCTCCTGACCGCGAACGACCGCCCGGGGGAGTACCCCCCGAGCTGGTACGCCGCCACCGCGCGGGAGCTCGCGCCGTTTCCCGCGCTCGAGGGCGCGGCCGAGGCCGACGTCTGCGTCATCGGCGGCGGCTACACCGGGCTCTCCGCGGCGCTCCATCTCGCCGAGGCGGGCCTCGACGTGGCGCTCGTCGAGGCGCAGCGCGTCGGCTGGGGGGCGTCGGGGCGCAACGGCGGGCAGGTCGGGTCGGGCCAGCGCCGTGATCAGGACTGGCTCGAGGCGCGCTTCGGGCGGGACCGGGCGCGGGCGCTCTGGGACATGGCCGAGGAGGCCAAGGCGCTGGTGCGCGGGCTCGTCGCCCGCCACGGCATCGCCTGCGACCTGCGGCCGGGGATCGTCCACGCGGCGCACAAGGCGGCCCTGGTGGCCGCGTACCACGCCGAGGCCGAGAAGCTCGCCCGCGACTACGGCTACGCAGAGGTCGAGCCCCTCGACCGGGCGGGGCTCGCGGCGCTGGTCGCGAGCCCGGGCTATTTCGGCGGGTCTTTCGACCGCGGCGGCGCGCATCTCCATCCGCTCAACTACGCGCTCGGGCTGGCGCGCGCGGCGGCGGCGGCGGGGGTGCGGATCTTCGAGCGGAGCCGGGTCGAGGCGGTCGGCGACGGGCCGCGGCCCGAGGTGCGCACGGCGGCGGGGCGGGTCCGGGCGCGGTTCGTCGTCGTCGCGGCGAACGGCTATCTCGGCGGGCTGGTGCCGGCGGTGGCGGCGCGGGTGATGCCGATCAACAACTTCATCGTCGCGACCGAGCCGCTCGGCGAGGACCGGGCACGCGCGCTCATCCGCAACGACGCGGCGGTCGCCGACTCGCGCTTCGTCGTCAACTACTTCCGGCTGAGCGCCGACCACCGGCTCTTGTTCGGCGGCGGCGAGAGCTACGGCTGGCGCTTCCCGCGCGACATCGCCGGGCTGGTGCGGCCGCGGATGCTCGGGGTCTTCCCGCAGCTCGCCGGCGTGCGCATCGATCACGCCTGGGGCGGGACGCTGGCGATCACCGTCGACCGGATGCCGGCCTTCCAGCGGCTCGGGGCCACGGTGGTCTCGGTCGGCGGCTACTCGGGCCACGGCGTCGCGCTCGCGACGCTCGCGGGCAAGCTCGTCGCCGAGGCGGTGGCGGGGACGGCCGGGCGCTTCGACATGCTCGCCGGGCTGCCGCAGCCGGAGTTCCCGGGCGGCGTGCGCCTGCGCTGGCCGCTCCTCGTGCTGGCGATGACGTGGTACGCGCTCCGGGACCGGCTGTGATGGAGACCTGGGTCGCGCTCGCGATCGGGGCGGCCTTCCTCCAGAACCTGCGGAGCGCGCTCCAGAAGGCGCTGACCCCGCGCGTCGGGGTGATGGGCGCGACCTATGCCCGCTTCCTTTTCGCCGCGCCGTGGGCGGTGGCGCTCGTCGCGGTGCTCGCGCTGCGCGAGGGGGCGCTGCCGGTGCCGACGCCGGCGTTCGCGGGCTGGGCGGTCGCCGGCGCGGCGACGCAGATCGCCGGGACGCTGCTCCTCCTCCACCTCTTCTCGCTCCGCAACTTCGCGGTCGGCAACACCTTCGCCCGGACCGAGACCGTGCAGGCGGCGCTCTTCGGGCTCGTGCTCCTCGGCGACCGGGTCGGCCACCTCGCGGCGGCGGGCATCCTCGTCAGCCTCGTCGGCCTCGTGCTCCTCTCGGCGACGCGCGGGCTCGGCGGCGGGGCGCTGAACCGCGCCGCGGCGGTCGGGCTCGCCAGCGGGGCGGCGTTCGCGCTGTCGGCGGTCGGCTACCGCGCCGCCTCGCTCGCGCTCGCCGAGACCGACGGCCTCGTGCTCAGGCCGGCGTTCACGCTCGCCTGCGTGACTGTGGTGCAGACCGTCGCGATGACGCTGTGGTTCCGGCTGCGCGCCCCCGGGCGGGTCGCGGCGGTGGGGAAGGCGTGGCGGGTGGCGGCACCGGTCGGTCTCGCGGGGATGCTCGCCTCGCTCGGCTGGTTCACCGCCTTCACGCTGGCGACGGCGGCGCAGGTGAAGGCGGTCGGGCAGGTCGAGCTCCTGTTCAGCTGGCTGACCGCGCGCTTCGCCTTCGGCGAGCGCCCGAGCGGCCGCGAGACGGCGGGGATCGCGCTCGTCGCCGCCGGGATCGTGCTCGTCATCCTCGGGTGACGCCGGGGCGACGTCACTCCCGCGGGAAACGCTGGCTCGTCTCGAGGACGTTCAGGTCCATGTGGTTGCGCATGTAGCGCTCGGCGGCGGGGCGGTAGGGCTGGTGGTCCCACGGGGTCCACGCCCCCTGGCGCAGGGCCTCGTAGACGACGTGGCGGCGGGCCTGGCTGGCGCGGACGGCGGCGTCGAGGGCGACGAGGTCCCAGCGGGCGCGGACCGCGTCCTCGAGGCGGGCGAGGGTCGCGGCGTGGGCGGGGTCGGCGGCGAGGTCGGTCGCCTCGTGCGGGTCGGCGACGACGTCGTGGAGCGTCGGCGGATCGGCGGCGCCGGCGGTGATCTTCCAGCGGCCGTCGCGGAGCGCGACCATCGGGGCGACGGAGCCTTCGGCGGCGTACTCCATCGGGACGGGACCGCGCGCGCCGCCCGTCGCCACGGCGAGGAGGCTGGTGCCGTCGCAGGGGAGGCCGGCGGTGTCGGCGCCGGCGAGCCCGGCGAGGGTCGGGAGCACGTCGAGGAGCGAGACCGGCGTGTCGACGCGCGCCGGCGCGAGGCCCGGGGCGGCGAGGAGGAGGGGCACGCGGGCCGAGGGCTCGCGGAAGCTCATCTTGAACCACAGGCCGCGCTCGCCGAGCATGTCGCCGTGGTCGGAGGTGAAGACGATCGCCGTCGTTTCGGCCATGCCGCAGGCGTCGAGGACGGCGAGGAGCCGGCCGATCTGGGCATCGACGTAGGAGACGTTGGCGAAGTAGGCGCGGCGCGAGCGGCGGACGTCCTCGGCGGTGATCTCGGAGGCGGTGAAGTCGGCTGCGCGCATCAGGCGCCGGTCGTGGCGGTCGTGGTCGGCGTAGGCGATCGCCGGGGTCTCGGGGTCGAGGGCCGGGCAGTCGGCGTAGAGCTCCCAGAACTCGGGCCGGGCGACGTAGGGGTCGTGGGGGTGGGTGAAGCTCACCGTCAGGCACCACGGGCGCGGGTCGTGGCCGCGCGCGAGGTCGCGGAGCTTGGCGGTGGCGAGGTGGGCGACGTCGTCGTCGTACTCGAGCTGGTTGGTGATCTCGGCGGTGCCGGCGCCGGTGACCGAGCCGAGGTTGTGGTACCACCAGTCGATGCGGGCGTCGGGCCGCGCGTAGTCCGGGGTCCAGCCGAAGTCGGCGGGGTAGACGTCGGTGGTCAGGCGCTCCTCGAAGCCGTGGAGCTGGTCGGGGCCGATGAAGTGCATCTTGCCGCAGAGCGTGGTCTGGTAGCCGGCGCGGCGCAGGTGGTGCGCGAAGGTCGGGGTGTCGGCGGGGAACTCGGCGGCGTTGTCGTAGGTGCCGGTCCGGCTCGGCAGGAGGCCGGACATGAACGCGGCGCGCGACGGCGCGCAGAGCGGGCTCGCGCAGTAGGCGCTCGCGAAGCGCGCCGAGCGGGCGGCGAGGGCGCGGAGATGGGGGACGTGGAGGAAGGGCGCCGGCGCGCCGTCGGGAAAGAAGGTCCCGGCGAGCTGGTCGACCATCACGACGAGGAGGTTCGGGCGGGGCGGGGGGGACTGCGGGCTCGGGGTCATTGCTCCTAGAGCGATAGCGCGGCGCGGCGCGCAGGCGAAGGGCGAAAGCGACGGTCGGCGGCCGGCGCCCGACCGGCCGGGCCG
>CAZEGY010000163.1:0-7407 GCA_964511815.1 uncultured Rhodovulum sp. | reverse complement strand
CGCCTTCGCCGGCAGGTGGCCGGTCGCCTTCATCGCCCGGGCGAAGAAGCGCGAGTAGAGCAGGTGCAGGATCGCGTGCTCGATGCCGCCGATGTACTGGTCGACGTTCATCCAGTAGTCGGCCTCGGCCATGTCGGTCGGCGTCGCCGCGTGCGGCGCGGTGAAGCGCGCGTAGTACCACGACGAATCGACGAAGGTGTCCATCGTGTCGGTCTCGCGCCGCGCCGGCCCGCCGCAGTCCGGGCAGGTGGTCTCCGCCCAGCTCGGATGGTGGTCGAGCGCGTTCCCCGGCCGGTCGAAGGTCGCGTCGTCGGGCAGCCGCACCGGCAGGTTCTCGCGCTTCTCCGGCACCACCCCGCAGGCCGGGCAATGCACGATCGGGATCGGGCAGCCCCAGAAGCGTTGCCGCGACAGTCCCCAGTCGCGCAGCCGGAACTTGACGACGCCCTGGCCGATGCCGCGGGCTTCGCAGAACTCGATCGCCGCCTCGACCGCTTCGTCGCCGGTCATCCGGCTCTTGCCGTCGGGTCCGAGCGCCACTGGCCGCAGGTAGTCGACGGGCTCGGTCTTCGGCGGGGTGAAGGCCTCCGCCCCGACGCGGGCCTCCGAGTCGGCCGCGGCGAAGGTGTCGATCACCGCCAGCCCGTACTTCCGCGCGAAGTCGAGGTCGCGCTGGTCGTGGGCCGGGCAGCCGAAGATCGCCCCGGTGCCGTAGTCCATCAGGATGAAGTTGGCGATCCAGACCGGCAGCTCGCGGGCCGGGTCGAGCGGATGCTTGACCCGGATGCCGGTGTCGTAGCCCTTCTTCTCGGCGGTCTCGATGTCCTCCTCGCTCGTGCCCAGCGCCCGGGCCTCGGCGAGGAAGGCCGCGACCCCCGGGTCGCCCTCCAGCGCCCGCGCCAGCGGATGCTCGGGCGAGACCGCGGCGAAGCTCGCCCCCCACAGGGTGTCGGGGCGCGTCGTGTAGACCTCGAGCGTCGCGAATCCCTCGGGCGCGCCGCTGGTCTCGAAGCCGAACTGCAACCCCCGGCTCCGCCCGATCCAGTTGCGCTGCATGGTGCGCACCTTCTCGGGCCAGTGCTCGAGCCCGTCGAGCGCCTCGAGCAGCTCCTCCGCCATCTCGGAGATCCGGAAGAACCACTGGACGAGCTCGCGGCGCTCGACCGGCGCCCCCGAGCGCCAGCCCTTGCCGTCGATCACCTGCTCGTTGGCGAGCACGGTCATGTCGACCGGGTCCCAGTTGACCACCGCCGCCTTGCGGGTGACGAGCCCGGCGGCGAGCATGTCGAGGAAGAGCGCCTGCTGCTGGCCGTAGTAGTCGGGATCGCAGGTGGCGATCTCCCGGCTCCAGTCGATCGACAGCCCGAGCGGCTTCATCTGCGCCCGCATCGCCGCGATGTTGCGGTAGGTCCACTCCCCCGGCGCCACGCCGCGCTCGATCGCGGCGTTCTCCGCCGGCAGCCCGAAGGCGTCCCAGCCCATCGGGTGCAGCACGTTGAAGCCCTTCGCCGCCTTGTAGCGCGCGAAGAGGTCGCCCATCGTGTAGTTGCGCACGTGCCCCATGTGGATGCGCCCCGACGGATAGGGGAACATCTCGAGCACGTAGAACTTCGGCCGCGACGGATCGGGCGTCGCCCGGAAGAGGCCACCCTCGTCCCAGGCCCGCTGCCATTTCCGCTCGATGGCGCCGGCGTCGTAGCGCATGTCCTCGCTCCTCGGGGGCTGGATCAGTCGGCCGCGGCGATCCGCATCTGGCGGGCGCGGGTCAGGATCGCGTCCTCGAGGGCGCGGTTCTCGGCCTCGCCGACCGGGACCGCCCGCCCCGACGAGCCGCGGAACGCCGCGACCTTCAGCGAGCGCGCGTCGAGCGCCGGATCGGTGATATAGACGGTCACCCGGTAGGGCCCGGTGCCGCGGACGCTGCCCCAGCCGGTGACGAGCAGCCCCGAGAACGGGTCGGCGCTCTCGACCGGCAGGAAGGACAGCGTGTCGAGCGACGCCTGCCAGAGATAGCGGTTGACCGGCACCTGGCGGTTCACGTCGGTGCGGCCGCGGAACAGGTCGAAGATGCTCTCGTCGCTGATCTCGTTCTCGGCGTTGCGCCGCTCCATCGTGCGCTCGCGCTGGAGCTCGCGGTCGCCATTGCAGCCGGCGAGGCCGCCGAGGACGGCGGCGGCGAGACATATTGCGCGTACGTCGATCACTGGTCGATCACTGTCCGAGCCGCTCCGGGCCATATCGGGAAACCCCGGCCCGCACCTGTAATTTGAAGCCTCCCGGCCGGCAAGTGCAAAGCGGAACTGCGCCCCGCCGGCCACTGTGGCAAACCTGCATCAACGCCCGTGGCAAACGTTGCCGTCCCGCCCCATTCGCTTGACCGTTCGGCCCCCGATGAGAGATGACAGCCTCACTGGTCCGGGGCTAACTCGGATTTGAGATGGGTTTCAAAGAAGAACACGAGGAAAGCGATGAAGAAGGTCCTCTTCGCCACCACCGCCGCCAGCACGCTGCTGATCGGTGGTATCGCGTCGGCGCAGGGTATCGCCCTGTTCGGCGACGCCCGCCTGGGTCTCGGCTACAACATCAACAACGACGGCGGCATCCTGACCGAGACGGATGACGACGGCAACATCTCGACGCCGGACGATCTCCGTGCCGTCAGCCGCGTCCGCTTCGGCGTCAACATGACCGGTGAGACCGACAGCGGCATCACCTTCGGCGCGACGATCCGTGCCGACAACGCCTCGGGCGGCCAGGGCGGCACCAACGGCCAGACGGCCGGCTCGGTCTTCGTGTCCGGCTCGTTCGGCACCCTGACCATGGGCGACACCAACGCTGCCGACGAGCAGTGGGTCGGCGACGTTCCGGGCGACTTCTCGCTGACCGCCCTCGGCGATCTCGACGAGACCCGGTTCATCTCGAACGGCGGCACCTTCGGCGGCGACTCGGGCGCGGACTTCGCGGCCAACCCCTTCGCCCGTCCGACGATCCGCTACGACTTCGACATCATGGGCTTCGGGGTCTCGGCGTCGTCCAACCGTGACCTGACCGACATCGGCGTCGGCGCGGGCTACGCGGCGGACTTCGGCGGCGGCTCGTGGAGCATCGGTGCCGGCTACTACAAGTTCGACGAGTTCACCACCACCACCGACGGCGGTCTGGTCTTCATTCCGGACGGCGAGGGTGGCGGCACGATCGTCGACGGCGCCGACGTCGTGAACAGGATCCCGGACGGCGAGACCTGGTCGGTCGGCCTCACGGCGGACTACGACGCCTTCGCCTTCGGTGTCACCTACATCAACTTCGACGCGACCTCGAACGCGCTCGGCGAGTACAAGGGCGACAACCTCCTCGTCGGTGCCTCGTTCACCTTCGACGCGTGGTCGGTCGGCCTCGTCTACGGCAACATCCTGAGCGCCAGCGGCGAGCTCTCCTCGCTCGACGGTGACGACAGCTACCAGCTGTCGGCCCAGTACGACCTCGGCGGCGGTGCGGCCCTCATGGGCGGCGTCCGCAAGACCTACAGCGTCGGCACCAATGCCGACGGTTCCGCGGCCGACGACGCCTGGATCGGCGACTTCGGTATCTCGATGTCCTTCTGATCCCGAACAACGGGACGGTGAGAGGGGAAGGCGGGCTTCGGCCCGCCTTTTCTCTTTATCTCCCCGCCCTCTGCTCCGACGATGCACGGACGCGGCACGGACGACGAGGCACGGAGCGGCGGGTTTCGGCCCGCCCCTTCACGTTTCGGAATTCCGGGGTTGCCAACCGCGCCGCGCGGAGGTTGTTTGCAATCAAACTTTCCTGAAAGATGAGGTTTGGCGATGAAGCACACGCTTGTGGCATTGGCGGCGGTGGCGGCGGGGGGGCTCGTCGCTCCCGGCGCGTCGGCGCAGGGGATCGCGCTCTTCGGCGACGCGCGGCTCGGTCTCGGATACAACATCGACAACGACGGCGGCATCCTCGTCGACGACGACGGCGACACGCCCGACGACCTCCGGGCGGTGTCCCGCGTGCGCTTCGGCGTCAACATGACCGGCGAGACCGACAGCGGCATCACCTTCGGCGCCGAGATTCGCGCCGACAACGCCCAGGGCGGCCAGGGCGGCGACGACGGCCAGACCGAGGGCTCGGTCTTCGTCTCGGGCAGCTTCGGCACCCTGAGCTTCGGCGACACCAACGCCGCCGACGAGCAGTGGGTCGGCGACGTCCCCGGCGACTTCTCGCTCACCGACCTCGGCGACCTCGACGAGACCCGCTTCATCTCCAACGGCGGCGACTTCGGCACCGACAGCGGCGCGAACTTCGCCGACAATCCCTTCGCCCGCCCGACGATCCGCTACGACTTCGACATCGCCGGCTTCGGCCTGTCGCTGTCGTCGAACCGCGACCTCACCGACATCGGCGTCGGCGCCGGCTACGCCGCCGACTTCGGCGGCGGGGCGTGGAGCCTCGGCGTCGGCTACTACAAGTTCGACGAGTTCACCACCACCACCGACGGCGGTCTGGTCTTCATTCCCGACGGCCAGGGTGGCGGCACCATCGTCGAGGGCGCCGATCTCGTCTCCACGGTCCCCGACGGCGAGCAGTGGTCGGTCGGCGTCCAGGCCGACTACGACGCCTTCGCCTTCGGCGCCACCTACACCAAGCTCGACTCCGACACCAACGAGTTCGGCGAGTGGGACGCCGACAACCTCCTCCTCGGCGCGTCGTTCACCGTCGACGCATGGTCGTTCGGCGCGGTCTACGGCACCATGCTCAGCGCCTCGGGGGCCCTCGACCCGCTCGACGGCCACGACTCCTACGAGGTCTCCGCACAGTACGACCTCGGCGGCGGTGCCACCCTGAACGGCGGCATCCGGCGGACCTACGACCTCTTCGACGCCGACGGCAACGAGGTCGACGCCGCCTGGATCGGCGACTTCGGCATCGCGATGTCGTTCTGACCGGCCTGACCGACCCGACCGGCCCGACCGCCGCGCGCGCCCCCGGGGACCAGTCCCCGGGGGCGCTTCCTTCCCGGCATCGGCGCGGCTAAGCTCGCGCCCATGCCTCTCGACGACATCCGCGCCCGCATCGACACCGCCCTCGCCCGCGCCGGCCGCCCGCCGGCCTCGGCGACGCTCGTCGCCGTCTCCAAGGTCCAGCCCGAGCCGCGGGTCCGCGCCGTCCTCGACGCCGGCCAGCGCGTCTTCGGCGAGAACCGCGTGCAGGAGGCCGAAGGCCGCTGGCCGCCGCTCCGCGACGCCTACCCCGGCGTCGAGCTCCACCTCGTCGGCCCCTTGCAGACCAACAAGCTCGCCCGCGCCCTCGCCCTCTTCGACGCCATCCACAGCCTCGACCGCGACTCGCTCGCCGCCAGGCTCGCCGCCGCCGTCCAGGCCCGCGGCGCCTGCCCGACGCTCTTCGTCCAGGTCAACACCGGCCGCGAGGCGCAGAAGGCCGGCATCGACCCCGACGCCCTCGACGCCTTCCTCGCCCGCTGCCGCGACAGCTACGACCTGCCGGTCTCCGGCCTCATGGTCATCCCCCCCGTCGACGACGACCCGCGCCCCCACTTCGACGCCCTCGCCGTCATGGCCGAGCGCAACGGCCTCGCCGGCCTGTCGATGGGCATGTCCGACGACTTCGAGACCGCGATCGACGCCGGCGCCACCCACGTCCGCGTCGGCTCGGCGCTCTTCGGCGCCCGTACCCCGGCCTCGCCATCTTCGGTCCCCAAATATCCTCGGGGGTGAATTGGCCGCAGGCCAAGAGGGGGTCCGAGGACCCCCTCCCTCCGGCGTCGCAAAAGCTTCACTTCCCCCCACCTGCCGCCGCGCTAGAAGGCGGTGAACGGCGAGACGAGGGCGCGATGGACAAGACGGCGAACGACGAGGCGATGGACTGGCTCGAGGCCGAGCTCCTCGACAGCCTCGACGAGGAGGCCGAGGTCGAGATCGACGACGCCATCCTCTCGCGCGAGATCGCCCGCATCTACCGCGAGCGCCACCCCGACCAGCTCGACCGCAAGGTCTACTTCCGCGAGCTCCTGCGCCTTCAGGCCGAGCTCATCAGGCTCCAGGACTGGGTCGTCCACCACAAGGAGAAGGTCGTCGTCGTCTTCGAGGGCCGCGACTCGGCCGGCAAGGGCGGGGTCATCAAGCGCATCACCCAGCGCCTCAACCCCCGCGTCGTCCGCACCGTGGCGCTGCCCGCCCCGGGCAACCGCGAGCGCAGCCAGTGGTACTTCCAGCGCTACGTTCCCCACCTGCCGGCGGGCGGCGAGATCGTGCTCTTCGACCGCTCGTGGTACAACCGCGCCGGCGTCGAGCGGGTGATGGGCTTCGCCACCGAGGACCAGGTCGAGCAGTTCTTCCGCGACGTCCCCGAGTTCGAGCGCATGCTCCTGCGCTCCGGCATCCGCCTGGTGAAGTACTGGTTCTCGATCACCGACGAGGAGCAGCAGCTCCGCTTCCTCATCCGCATCCACGACCCCCTGAAGCAGTGGAAGCTCTCGCCGATGGACCTCCAGTCCCGCGTGCGCTGGGAGCACTACACCAAGGCCAAGGAGGAGATGTTCGCCCGCACCAACATCCCCGAGGCGCCGTGGTACATCGTCGACGGCGTCGACAAGAAGCGGGCGCGCCTCAACTGCATCGCCCACCTCCTCTCGCTCGTCCCCTACGAGGACGTCCCCCAGGAGGAGATCGCGCTCCCGGACCGGGTCTTCAACGCCGATTACGAGCGCGAGGTCCTGCCGCCGGAGCTCTACGTCCCCGCGCGGTACTGACGGCAGGCGGGCGGCTCACGCGCGCCTCACGCCACCGGCCCGCCCGCCAGCATCGCCCCGAGCGGTCGCCCGCCGAGGATATGCACGTGCATGTGCGCCACCTCCTGCTGGCCGTGCGCGCCCGAGTTGGCGATCAGCCGGTAGCCGCCGCCGCCCTCCGGCGCCACCCCGAGCTCGGCGCAGATCTTCGCCACCACCCGGGTGAAGTCGACGATCTCGGCGTCGCTCGCCTCCGTCGCGAAGTGGTCGTAGGTCACGTACCTGCCCTTGGGGATCACCAGCACGTGCACCGGCGCCTGGGCGCGGATGTCGTGGAAGGCGAGGGTATGCTCGGTCTCCAGCACCGTCTCGTTGGGGATCTCGCCCCGGAGGATTCGGGCAAACACGTTCGCGTCGTCGTAGTCGTAAGCCATCGCCACCTCTCCGTTTCGCCAAAGGCAAATGGAAATAACCGCCGGCGGTCAAGAGGGGCGATATCTAGCTGCATCGCCGCCCCGCTCCCACACTATACGGTTGACGAATCCCGCCCGTCCCGGGAAGTCTGACCGGATCGGCCAGCAACAGGGCAGCCCCCTTGCAGTTCACCCGCCTGCGCCTCCTCGGCTTCAAGAGCTTCGTCGACCCGACCGAGCTCG
>CAZEGY010000162.1:2037-7422 GCA_964511815.1 uncultured Rhodovulum sp. | reverse complement strand
GCCATCTTGTCGTAGCCGTCCATCGCCGAGGTGAACTCCCGCCCCCAGGCGCCGGGGTCGAGGAACGCCGCCATGAACGGCACCCCGATCGACAGCGTCTCGAGCTCGTAGCCGCCGACGAAGCCGCGCGAGGGATCGTGCCGCGCCTCGTCGCGGATCACCCCGGCCATCGTCGTCCCGCGCCACATCCGCACCGGCTCCTCGAAGATGCCGTAGACCGACCCGGTGGTGTGCCGCATGTAGTTGCGCCCGACCTGCCCCGAGGAGTTGGCGAGCCCGTCCGGGAACATCGGCGACGCCGAGTTGAGGAGCAGCCGCGGGCTCTCGATGGTGTTCGCCGCCACCGCGACGAGCTTCGCCTTCTGACGGTGCTCGACCCCGTCCTTGACGTAGACGACCCCCGTCGCCCGCCCGGTGTCGTCATGCTCGATGCGGAGCGCCATCGCCCCGGTGCGGAGCTCGTAGTTCCCGGTCTCGATCGCGCGGGGCACGTCGGTGTAGGCCGTCGACCACTTCGCCCCCCACTTGCAGCCCTGGAAGCAGAACCCGGTCTGCTGGCAGGCCACCCGGCCGTCGTAGTCGACCGCGTTGATCGCCATCGTCCCGGTGTCGACGCTCTGATAACCGAGCTTCTTCGCTCCGGCCTCGAACACCTTGTAATTGTTGTTCCCAGGCAACCCCGGCCGCCCGCCGGTGCGGGTGACCCCCATCTTGGCCTCGGCCTTGTCGTACCACGGCGCCATCTCGGCGTGGTCGACCGGCCAGTCGAGGAGGTTCGCCCCGGTCACCGGCCCGTAGTTGGTCAGCGCCTTCCACTCGTGCTCCTGGAAGCGGATGCTCGCGCCGGCGAAGTGCGTCGTCGTGCCGCCGACCGACTTGACGATCCACGCCGGCAGGTTGGGGAAGTCCTTCGCCACCCGCCACGTCCCGCTCGTCGTCCGCATGTCGAGCCAGGCGAGCTGGGCGAAGCTCTCCCACTCGTCGTTGACGAAGTCCTCGGGCTGGTGGTCGCCGCCCGCCTCGAGCGCGACGACGGACACGCCCTTCAGGGCGAGCTCGTGCCCGAGCACGCCGCCGCCGGCGCCGGTGCCGATGATGACGACGACCGTGTCGTCGTCGAGGTCAAAGGGTGCAGCCATGATCCGTCCTCCTCACAGCCACGCGATGTCGTCGAAGCCGCGGTCGATGTAGCCGCCCTTCGAGAAGCTCTCGCCCTCGTAGCCGAACAGCGGCCAGAGCTCCTTCTGGTTGTAGAGCCCGGTCACCATCCCGCCGCGGATCTTCTGGAAGAACGGCGACGCCTGCATCTCCCGCAGGATCGCCACCCGGTCCGCCTCCCACGGCACCGCCGCGTAGGAGGCGTAGCCCGCGCCCTGCGCCGCCGCGTCGAGCCCCGCGATCCCCGCCTCGATCGCCGCGGCCTCGTCGGGGGTGTCGTAGCCCTTCATCGCGACGGCGTAGAACTCGTCGCCGAGCCGGTCGTGGGGATAGATGTCGCGCGCCATCACGATCAGCGTCGCCATCGTCTCGGGCTTCAGCGTCGTCACCTCGAGCGCCCACGCCGCGTCGCGGGAGGCGACGAAGCCCGTCCCGGTCATCAGCGCCGCGCTCGCGATCGCCGCACGCGAGAGCAGCGCGCGGCGCGTGAGCCCGCTTCTCCTCAGATTGCCCATGTCGGTCGTTTCCTCCTTGATCCGCTTGCTTTTTCTGGCTGGCGAGGAGGCGTCGCGTCAGGTGTAGCGGCCGTGACGCTGGAGCACCTCGATCTGGTATCCATCCGGATCGGCGACGAAGAAGAAGCGCGCGGCGAGCGCCCCGTCGCGCTCGAACTCGACGATCTTGCGGGGCGCGAGCCCCGCCGCCTCGAACCGCGCCCGCTCCGCGTCGAGGTCGTCGACGACGAAGGCGACGTGCCCGTAGCCGTCGCCGAGCGCATAGGGCTCGGTGCGGCCCTCGTTGATCGTCAGCTCGACCTCGAAGTCGGCCTCGGGGTTGCGCAGGTAGACGAGGGTGAAGCCGTCGAAGTCGATGCGCTCCGCCGGCTCGAGGCCGAAGGCCGTGCGATAGAACTCGACCGAGCGCGCCTCGTCGAGGACGCGGATCATCGTGTGGATCGCCTTGGCCATGCTGCCTCCCGGTGGCTTTCGGGAAGGATAGCGTCGGCGTCCGGGCCGGGGGGTAGTATCGGGATACTACCCGCCTGATTTTATTCCGCCGCGACGCGCACCGCCGCGGCCGGCACCCCCTCGGCGAGGTGGAGCAGGCACGAGCAGCGCAGCAGCGAGCTGAAGTTCTGCGCCTCGCCGTGCTCCTCGAGCACCTCGTCGTGGAGCTTCGAGATGAAGGCGGGCGTCGTCATCCCCTGCCCGGCGGCGATGCCGTCGAGGATGTCCCAGAACGCCGCCTCGAGGCGCAGGCTCGTGCTCTGGCCGTTCAGCCGGAGCCGCCGGGTCTCCGGGGCGTAGCGCGCCGGGTCCTGCCCGGCGAAGATGCGGCACATGCGGCCCTCCCCTTGTCTTCTTGGTTGTGCCGCCAGCATGTCCCCGCCGCCGGCGCTTGCCAAGCCGGACGAAGGGCGGAGGTCAATCCGCGCCGGGCAGCGTCAGCCCGGCATTGCGCGCGTAGACCTTGGCGACGGCCGCGTCGTCCTCGCGCCCGAGCCCCGAGCCCTGCGCCGCGAGGAACTGCTGGAGCGCCGCCGCCGCGACCGGCGCCGCGAACCGCGCCCCCCGGGCGATGTCGAGCACGATCCCGAGGTCCTTCGGCCAGATGTCGACCGAGCTCCGCGGCGTGTAGTCCCCCGCGACGATATGCGGCGCCCGGTTCTCCAGCATCCAGCTCGTGCCCGCGCACTTGGAGATCACCTCGACGAACTGCGCCGGCTCGACCCCTTGCGTCATCCCGAAGGTCAGCGCCTCGGCCATCGCCGCGATATGCACGCCCGCCAGCAGCTGGTTGACCGCCTTCATCGCCGACCCCGCCCCGGCGGCGTCGCCGAGCCGGAACACCGTCTCGGCGCAGGCCGCGAGCACCGGCTCCGCCGCCGCGAAGGCCTCGGCCGTGCCCGAGGCCATCACCGACAGCGTCCCCGCCGCCGCCCGCGCCGCGCCGCCGGAGATCGGCGCGTCGAGATAGTGGACGCCCGCCTCGGCGCAGCGCGCCGCCATGCCCCGGGCGAAGTCCGGCGCCACCGTCGCGCAGGCGACGACGACGCCGCCCGCGCGCAAGCCCGGGACGACGCCGGCCTCGCCGAACAGCACCGCCTCGGTCTGGGCGGCGTTCAGCACCACCACGACGAGCGCGTCGAGCGTCCCCGCCACCTCGGCGAGCGTCCCCCCGCCGCCGCCCTCGGCGCGAAGGCGCGCCTCCTGCGCCGGCACCACGTCGAAGCCGTGGACCCGGTGCCCGGCGCGCAGCAGCGCCTGTGCCATCCCGTAGCCCATCGACCCGAGCCCGACCACGCCGACCGTGCCGCTATCGCCCGCCATCCCGTCCTCCCGTCCCTTCACCCGCGCCCCGTGTCGAAGCCCCTACCAGGGCTCGCACACGAAGCCCGACGCGTCGCCCATGTGAAAGTAGAAATGCCCGACGAGCCGCCCGGCGGTTCCGGGCGCGACCCAGCCCCGGCCGGACCGCGCGTCGCCGTCGTCGTCACCCTCCCAGGAGAACTCGGCGATCGGCCCCCCCGCGCGGGCGTCATAGCGGATGTCGAGCCGGGCGACGACGGCGATGAAGTGCATCTCGCCCTCCAGCCCCTCGATCTCGAGGAAGGCCGGCTCGACGAGATCGAGCGCGTCGTTGTCCCAGAGATCCATCTCGGCGATGCGCCACCGGCCCTGGAAGGGCGCTGCCAGCGCCGAGGCCTTCCTGCCCGCCATCAGCCCGCCGCGCCCGAGCCACGATCCGATCCGCGCATAGCCCCTCCCCCTCGCCGAGCCGTTGAATCCCGCTTCCCGCGCCCCGAGCCGGTCCCCGTGGCCGGTCGGATGTCGCAAGGAGCGGCGAGGCGATGGTAGGGTGAGGAGGCGACGGGGTCGAGGGCGATCGGAGCGGCCGAGGCGATCGGGGTTCACCGCCAACGCGCTCATCGCCCGGGCGCCGAGGCACCCGTCGCGTCGCTTCGGGCCTCCATCGGCCCCGGCCGGAGCAATCCTCCCGCCCCTCCTTCTTCTTGGCGGAAAATACTCCCGCCGGAGGCTCCCGCACCCACCCGCCAGCGCGCCGCCGCCGGGCTTTCTTGACCATTCCACTCGGCTATCTATGCTCGCTCCCGACCCGACCGGAGGAGCCCATGCCCGACACCGACGACACCGCCGAAGCCGACCTGCTCGCCCGAGAGGCCGCCCTCCAGAAGGGCAGCCGCCCCCTGCGCATGCGCGACGCCGCCGAGGCCCTCGGCGTGCCGGAGGCCGCGCTGCTCGAGGCCCGCCGCGCGGGCGGCAGCGTCGTCCGCCTGCGCGAGCCCTTCGCCGACCTGCTGCGCCGCATGCCCGAGGCCGGCGACGTCCTCGCCCTCACCCGCAACGACGCCTGCGTCATCGAGAGCCGCGGCACCTTCCCGCCGCCCGAGATCGAGGGCCTGATGGGCCAGACCGTCGGCGCCATCGACCTCCGCCTCTTCCTGCGCAACTGGAAATACGGCTACGCCCACCGCGAGGAGCCCGAGTCCGGCCCGCGCACCGGCCTGCTGTTCTTCGACGCCGCCGGCACCGCCGTCCACAAGATCTATGGGGCCACCCCGGCGCTCGCCCCCCTCGTCGCCGACTTCGCCGACCCGGACGCCGCCCCGGCCGACTTCTCGGCCTTGGCCTTCGTTCCGATCCCCGACGCCGCGGGCGAGCGCCCCGACGCCGAGATCGACCGCGACGGCCTCGTCGCCGCCTGGGGGGCGCTCGCCCACACCCACGAGTTCTTCGGCCTCCTGCGCCGCTTCGGGGTCAGCCGCCTCCAGGCGATGCGCCTCGCCGGGCCGGAGTTCGCCCGCCCCGTCGCCGCCGTCTCGGCGCGCGCGATCCTCGACGCGGTCAAGGGCGGCGCGATGCCGGTCATGGTCTTCGTCGGCAACCCCGGCTGCGTGCAGATCCACTCGGGGCTCGTCCACCGCGTCGAGGTGATGGGACCGTGGCTCAACGTCCTCGACCCGACCTTCAACCTCCACCTGCGCGAGGACCGCATCGCCTCGGCCTGGGTCGTGCGCAAGCCCTCGGCGAACGGCGACATCCACAGCCTCGAGCTCTACGACGCCAACGCCCACAACTTCGCCCAGGTCTTCGGCCAGCGTCACCCCGGCGGCACCGAGCGCCCCGACTGGCGCGCCCTCGTCACCGGCCTCGCCTGACCGCTGCCCGCCGCCAAGGTGGTGCATGGGTTGTACATGCGATGTAC
>CAZEGY010000162.1:0-1937 GCA_964511815.1 uncultured Rhodovulum sp. | reverse complement strand
TGTACATGCGATGTACGAGGCCCCTTCCGGGGCCTCTAGCCCCGGAACTCCGCCGCCAGCCGCTCCGTCGCCCGGGCGAGGATCCGGGCGTCGATCCCGACCGCGGTGAAGGTCGTGCCGACCTCGATGCACCGCCGCGCGAACGCCTGGTCCGGCGTCAGGATGCCCGCCGGCCTGCCCGCGGCGACGATCCGCCGGATGGTGTCCTCGATCACCGCGACCACCTCAGGCCGTCCCGGCTCCCCCGGATACCCGAGCGACGCCGCGAGGTCGCCCGGCCCGACGAAGAGCCCGTCCACCCCGTCGACCGCCGCGATCTCCTCGAGCCGGTCGAGGGCGTCCACGGTCTCGACCTGGACGAGCAGGCAGAGCTCGCTCTCCGCCGCCGCGGCATAACCCGCGACCCGCCCGAAGCGCGTCGCCCGGCTGATCGACGAGATCCCGCGCATCCCCCGCGGCGGATAGCGCACCGCCGCGACCGCCGCCTCGGCCTCCGCCGCGCTCTGCACGTAGGGCACG
The DNA here is from genome assembly GCA_964511815.1 of uncultured Rhodovulum sp. Classification (GTDB taxonomy): domain Bacteria; phylum Pseudomonadota; class Alphaproteobacteria; order Rhodobacterales; family Rhodobacteraceae; genus Amaricoccus. The sequence goes on along the minus strand of CAZEGY010000162.1, from coordinate 1,418 downwards.
AGCAGCGTCTGCGCGCCGACGTCGAGGAAGCGCTTGATCAGCACCGCGTCGTTGGCCGCCGGCCGCACCACCGCCGCCACCGGATACGCCGCCACCGCCTGCAGGAGCCCGAGCACGGTGATCGGATCGGCCGGCGAATGCTCGGTGTCGAGGAGCAGCCAGTCGAACCCGGCGCCGGCGAGAAGCTCGGCAACCGACTGATCCGGAACGGTATTCCAGAATCCGATCTGCTGGCGCCCCTCCTTCAGGGCGCGCTTGAAGCGATTGACGGGAAGCTCCATGTCGGTCTCCGATGAGGGCGCGGGGGGCGGTCAGCCCGCCCGGAGGATGGCGAGGAACGCCTCGCCGAAACGCTCGGTCTTCTGCGCCCCCATCCCCTGCACCCGCTCGAGCGCGTCGAGCGTGGCGGGACGCTCCTCGGCGACGAGGGCGAGGGTCCGCTGGGTGCAGCTCAGGTACTTCGCGAGCCCGTCCTCGCCGCGCGCCAGCGCCACCTGCGCCGCCTGCAGCCGGTCGAAGACCCCGCCCGCCGGCTCGCCGGCGAGCCGCAGCCGCGCCGGATGCACCGGCGCCGGCGCCTCGCCGGTCAGCACCTCGAGGAACTTCGGCCCGAAGCGCGCGAGCTTCACGTCGCCGACCCCCGTAATCCCACGCATTTCGTCGAGCGTCCGCGGCCGCGCCGTCGCCATCTCGATCAGCGTCCGGTCCGGGAAGATCACGTAGGCCGGCACCCCCTGCTCCTCGGCGAGCGCCCGGCGTTTCGCCTTCAGCGCCGAGTAGAGCCCCTCGTCCTCCGCCGCGACCTGCGCCGCCGGCGCGGCGCGCACCGCCGCCCGCGCCGCCGCCTTTCGCACGCTGTCGGCGCGGAGCTCGAGCGCCGCCTCGCCGCGAAGCAGCGGCCGCGCCTCCTCGGTCAGCCGCAGCGCCCCGTGCCGCGACGGGTCGGGCCGCAACAGGTCGAGCCCCATGAGCTGGCGGAAGATCGCCTGCCACTCCGCCTTCGACCGCGCCTTGCCGACCCCGAAGGTCGGCAGGCGCTGGTGGCCGCGGCTCAGCACCTTCTCGGTCCCTTCGCCGCGGAGGATGGCGATCAGGTGCTCGGCCCCGAAGCTCTCGCCGGTCCTGAGCGCCGCCGAGAACGCCATCCGCGCGGCCTCCGTCCCGTCGAAGAGCTCGGGCGCGTCGCGGCAGAGGTCGCAGTTGCCGCAAGGGGCGTCGAGCGTCTCGCCGAAGTAGGCGAGGAGGGTCTGCCGCCGGCAGTGCTTGGCCTCGGCGAGGCCGAGGAGCGAATTCAGCCGCTTGTGGTCGGCGTGCTTGCGCTCCATCGGCGCGGCGCTCTCGTCGATCTGCGCCCGCCGCAGCCGGATGTCGTCGGGCCCGAAGAGCGTCAGCGTGTCCGCCGGCGCCCCGTCGCGCCC
>CAZEGY010000161.1:0-7445 GCA_964511815.1 uncultured Rhodovulum sp. | reverse complement strand
CCCCGGACCGCCCGCACGCTCCGCCCGCACGGCCCCGAGGGATTTCCCCCGCGGCCCGGCGGCGCTAAGGATCGCCCGCGGCAGCAAGGGGAGAGTCGGGCGATGAAGGCGAGCGTGAAGTGGATCGGGGACCGGACGTTCGCGGGCGCGACCGAAAGCGGCCACACCATCGCCTTCGGGACCGCCCACGGCGACGGCGCCAAGCCCGGCCCGAGCCCGATGGAGCTCGTCCTGATCGGCACCGGCGGCTGCTCGGCGTGGGACGTCGTCAACATTCTCGGCAAGGGCCGGGAGCCCGTCGACGACGTCACCGTCACCCTCGACGCCGACCGGGCCGACACCGAGCCGAAGGTCTTCACCCGCGTCCACCTCCACTTCACCGTCACCGGCCGCGGCGTCGACCCCAAGAAGGTCGCCCGCGCCATCGACCTCTCGATCGACAAGTACTGCTCGGCCTCGGCGATGATCGCCAGGACCGCCACGATCACCCACGACTTCGAGGTCGTCGACACCCGCGCCCCCGCCTGAGGGCCGCGCCCGTCCGCCGAACCCGAGGGCCGCACCCGTCAGCCGAAGAAGCCCGGCCCCGCCCTGCCGCGCAGCTCTGCCGCCGCCGCCCGGCCGAGCGCCGGGCCGTCGGCGACCGCTCCCGCGAGGTCGCAGGCGATGCGCTCCGACCCGTCGGGGCGGACGATCTCGCCCCTGAGCCGCAGCCGCCCGTCGGCGACCTCGGCGAGCCCGGCGATCGGGGTCTGGCACGAGCCGTCGAGCCCGGCGAGGAAGGCCCGCTCCGCCGCGAGCCGCTCCCCGGTCGCGCCGTCGTGGATCGCGGCGAGGAGTGCCGCCACCCGGTCGTCGCCGGCGCGCTGCTCGATGCCGATCGCCCCCTGCGCCACCGCCGGGAGCATCTCGTCGACGGCGATCGCCGTCGCCGGGGCCGCGATCCCGAGGCGCCGCAGGCCCGCCATCGCGAGGAAGGTCGCGACCGCCACCCCCTCGCGGAGCTTGCGGAGCCGGGTCTCGACGCTGCCGCGGAACTCGACCACCGCGAGATCCGGCCGCCGGTTCAGGAGCTGCGCCCGCCGGCGCAGGCTCGAGGTCCCGACGACGGCCCCCGCCGGCAGCGCCGCGAGCCCGTCCGCCGTGTCGCTGACGAAGGCGTCGCGCACGTCCTCGCGCGGCAGGAGGCAGCTGATCGCCAGCCCACCGGGCTGGAGCGTCGGCATGTCCTTCATCGAGTGGACGGCGATGTCGATGCCGCCCCCGGCGAGCTCGGCCTCGATCTCGCGGGTGAAGAGCCCCTTGCCGCCGAGCTCCGACAGCGGCCGGTCCTGCACCCGGTCGCCGGTGGTGCGGATGACGACGATCGCGAAGGCCGCCGCGGGCAGGCCGTGCGCCGCCATCAGCCGGTCGCGCGCCTCGTGCGCCTGGGCGAGGGCGAGCGGGCTGCCGCGGGTGCCGATGCGCAGCGGTCGGTCGGGGGAGGGCAGGTCGAGGGTCATGTAACGGCTTCGTGCAGCGCGGGTTTTCCTTTCCCGCCGCGATCTATAAGGTCGCGCCCGCCAGAAGGCGAGGGGCGGCGAGGGCAGGAATGGGCGCGAACGGACGGATGATGCGGGCGCTCGCCGGCGAGGCCCAGCCGGTGCCGCCCGTCTGGCTCATGCGCCAGGCCGGCCGCTACCTGCCCGAATACCGCGCCACGCGCGCCAGGGCCGGGAGCTTCCTCGACCTCTGCTACACCCCCGAGCTCGCCGTCGAGGTCACGCTCCAGCCGATCCGCCGCTTCGGCTTCGACGCCGCCATCCTCTTCGCCGACATCCTGCTCGTGCCCCAGGCCCTCGGCGCCGAGCTCTCGTTCGTGGAGGGCGAGGGCCCGCGCCTCTCGCGCATCGAGGGCGCCGCCGACCTCGCCCGCCTCCGGCCGGTCGCCGCGATCGACGGGACGCTCGCCCCGGTCTACGAGACCGTCCGCCTCCTCCGCGCCGCCCTGCCGGCCGACGTGCCGCTCATCGGCTTCGCCGGCGCGCCGTGGACGGTCGCGACCTACATGGTCGCCGGCCGCGGCACCCCCGACCAGGGTCCGGCGCGGGCGCTCGCCTACCGCGAGCCCGCGACCTTCGACGCGCTGATCGACGTCCTCACCGAGGCGACCACCGCCTATCTCCTCGCCCAGGTCGCGGCGGGCGCGCAGGTGGTGAAGCTCTTCGATTCGTGGGCCGGCGCCATTCCCGGGCCGCTCTTCCGCCGCTACGCCGTCGAGCCGGCGCGCCGCATCGCCGGCGCCCTCCGCGCCGCGCATCCCGAGGTGCCGTTCATCGGCTTCCCCCGCGGCGCCGGGGCCGGGTACGCCGATTTCGCCGAGGCGACCGGCGCCGCGTGCGTCGCCCTCGACACCGCCGTCGATCCGGCGTGGGCGGCCAGGGCGCTCCAGCCCGGGCGCTGCGTCCAGGGCAACCTCGATCCGCTGCTGCTCGTCACCGGCGGCGACGCCCTCGTCGACGCCACGCGGCGGCTCGTCGACGCCTTCTCGGGCGGCGCCCACGTTTTCAACCTCGGCCACGGCATCACGCCGGAGGCCGATCCGCGCAACGTCGAGCTCCTCCTCCGCACCATCCGCGGATAGCCAGACGGCGCGACCCACCCCCGCGAAAGGACAGAAAAGCGCATGGACGCCCTCTCGAAGTATCGGCCCTTCCTCCTCTCGGTGCTCCGCATCATGGCGGGCCTGCTCATCATGCAGCACGGCACCACGAAGATCCTGCACCTGCCGCCGACGCAGATGAGCGGCATGTCGCTGGCGAGCCTGCCCGGGATCGCGGGCATCTTCGAGCTCGTCTGCGGGGCGCTCGTCGTCGTCGGCTTCCAGGCGCGGATCGCGGCCTTCCTGCTCAGCGGCCTGATGGCGGCGGCCTACTTCATCGCCCATGCGCCGGGCGGGTTCTATCCGCTCCTGAACGGCGGCGAGCTCGCGGCGCTCTATGCGTTCGTCTTCCTCTATCTCGCCGCGGCCGGCCCGGGGCCGGTGTCGATCGACGCGCAGGTCGGCCGGCGCTGAGCCCGTCCGTTCCCGACCGGCGGCGCGGCTTCAGGCGATCTCGACCGGAAGCGCGCCGTCGATCCACACCCCCTCGGGGGTGATCCGCGTCGCGTGCGCGATCGTCTCGACGCCGCCGGCGTGGGCGGCGGCGAAGGCGCGCGCGTAGGCGGGGTCGAGGTCGCCCGAGACGCGGAAGCGGGCGCAGTCGGTGCGCTGGACGACGTAGAGCATCACCGCCCGGTGGCCGGCCGCGACCATCGCCGCGAGCTCGGCGAGGTGGCGGGCGCCGCGGGCGGTGACGCTGTCGGGGAACTCGGCGAGGCCGGCCTCGCGGCTCAGGTGGACGTTCTTGACCTCGAGGTAGGCGTCGGGGCGGCCCGGGCCGGTCAGCAGGAAGTCGACGCGGCTCCGCGTCCCGTAGCGCACCTCCGGCCGCACCGTCGCGTAGCCGGCGAGTGCCGGGATGCGGCCCTCGGCGAGCGCCTCGGCGACGAGGCGGTTGGGCAGGCTCGCGTCGATGCCGACGAAGCCACCCGCGAGCTCGACGAGGCGCCACGAATGGCCGAGCTTGCGGCCCGGCGCGTCGGTCGGCTCGATCCAGACCGCGAGTCCGGGGGCGTTGAGGCCGAGCATGGCGCCGGGATTGGCGCAATGGGCGGTGACCGCCGTGCCGTCTTCGAGCATGACGTCGGCGAGGAAGCGTTTATACCTGCGGACGAGAGTGCCGCGGACGAGGGGACGGGCGAAGCGCATGACCGTCTTCTGGACCGCGACAGCATGGAGGACAAGATGGCCAATCCCACCGCGGCGATGCTGACGATCGGCGACGAGATCCTCTCGGGCCGGACGCGCGACACCAACATGCCCCACCTCGCCGCGGCGCTGACCGACAAGGGCATCGCCCTCCGCGAGACCCGCACCGTGCCCGACGTCGCCGAGGAGATCGTCGCCGCGGTCAACGCGCTGCGCATCCGCTACGACAACGTCTTCACCTCGGGGGGGATCGGCCCGACCCACGACGACATCACCGCGGATTCCGTCGCCGCCGCCTTCGGCGTGCCGATCGGCGTGCGCGACGACGCCCGCGCCATCCTCGCGCGGCACTACAAGAACCCCGAGGTCGAGCTCAACGAGGCCCGCCTGCGCATGGCCCGCATCCCCGACGGCGCGACGCTCATCGACAACCCGGTGTCGCGGGCGCCGGGCTTCTCGCTCGGCAACGTCCACGTCATGGCCGGCGTCCCCGCGGTCTTCGAGGCGATGGTCGCGGGCCTCCTGCCGCGGCTGACCGGCGGGGCGGTGCTCCTCTCCGAGACGGTGCGCATCGAGCGCCCGGAGGGGGTGATCGCCGGCCCCCTCCGCGGCATCGCCGAGAGCCATCCCGCCGTGTCGATCGGCAGCTATCCCTTCATCTCGCCCGACGGCACCTACGGCTCCAACATCGTGGCGCGGAGCGAGGACGCCGCCGCCCTCGCCGCGGCGCGCGCGGCGATCGTGGCGCTGGCGGGCGCGTTGCAGGGGCCGCGGCGCTGACGGCGCGTTCGAGGACCCGCCTTCCACCCGGCGCGCGATCCGGCTTGCGCGCGGCTCGGCGCGGACGCCATAGTCCTCGCTAACCCCGACCCGCGCCGCCCATTCGTCAGGATCGCCGCACTTGACCGGCATCGACATCGTCAACACCGCGATCTTCATCGGCGCCGCGCTGGTCGTGCTTGGCATCTTCTCGAGCCTGATCGCGACCCGGGTCGGTGCGCCGCTCCTCCTCGTCTTTCTCGTCGTCGGGATGCTCGCCGGCGAGGACGGGCCGGGCGGCATCGTCTTCGACAGCTACCGGATCACCTATCTCGTCGGGTCGGTCGCGCTCGCGGTCATCCTCTTCGACGGCGGGCTCAGGACGCGGCTTTCGATCGTTCGGGGCGTGGTCTGGCCCGCGACGGTGCTGGCGACGGCGGGGGTGCTCGTCACCGCGGCGATCACCGGCCTCGCGGCCTACTTCCTCATCGACTTCCAGCCGGCGGAGGCGCTCCTTCTCGGCTCGATCGTCGCCTCGACCGACGCGGCCGCGGTGTTCTTCCTGCTCCGCACCGGAGGCCTGCGCCTCCAGACGCGCGTCGGCTCGACCCTCGAGATCGAGTCGAGCACCAACGACCCGGTGGCGATGCTCCTCGCGGTGATCCTGACCTCGCTCATCGTCTCGGGCCACGGCATCTTCACCTGGGAGCTCGCGCTCTTCGTCCTCGAGGAGGTCGTCCTCGGCGCGGCGCTCGGCGTTGCCGGCGGCTTCGCCCTCGTCACCGTCCTCAACAACATCCCGATGCCGGGGGGGCTGCACCCGCTGTTCACCGTGGCGAGCGCCATCCTCGTCTACGGCCTCGCCACCATCCTCGGTGGCAGCGGGCTTCTCGCGGTCTTTCTCGCCGGGCTCGTGGTCGCGAACCGGCCGACGCGCGCCTATCCCTCGATCGTCGGCTTCCACGACGCGGTGACCTGGCTCTGCCAGATCGTCATGTTCCTCGTGCTCGGGCTGCTCGTGACCCCGAGCGAGCTCCTCACCTACGCCTGGCCGGGCGTCCTCGTCGCGCTCGCCCTGACCTTCGTCGCCCGGCCGCTCGCCGTCTGGGTGAGCCTGACGCCCTTCGGCTTCACCCGGAACGAGAAGCTCTTCGTCTCGTGGGTCGGCCTGCGCGGCGCCGTCTCGATCTTTCTCGCCGCGATCCCGACGCTCGCGGGCGTGCCGCACGCGGCGCCCTACTTCAACATCGCCTTCTTCGTCGTCCTGCTGTCGCTGCTCTTCCAGGGCTCGTCGCTGACCGCCGCCGCCCGCCGCCTCGGCCTCGCGCTCCGCCACAACCTCCCGGCGTCGAGCCGCGTCGAGATCGACGTGCCCGGGCAGACCGAGCAGGAGATCGTCGGCTATCCGGTGACGGCGGACGCGGTGATCCTCGGACTCAGCCGGATGCCGCCGTGGGCGCGCCTCGTCATGGTCGTGCGCAAGGGGCGCGTCCTCGACGCCGCCGAGGCGGGGAGCCTCCAGCCCGGCGACTACAGCTACTTCCTCGTCGCCCGCCAGCGGGTGCCGCGGCTCGACAGCCTCTTCCGCACCAGCCGCGACGTCGCCCGCCGCCTCGGGATGCTCTTCGGCGAGCTGTCGCTGCGCGGCGAGACGCGGGTGGCTGAGGTCGAGCACTTCTACGGCCTCGCCTTTGGCGCCCACGGCCCCGACGAGACCGTCGCCGACTGGATGGCGGCCCGGCTCGGGGAGAGGCCGCGGCTCGATGCCACCGTTGCCGTGCCCGGCGGGCGGCTCGTCGTCCGCCGGCTCGAGTCGGGCCGGATCGGCAGCGTCGGCCTCCAGCTCGAGGAGCTTCTCCGGGTCGAGCCCGACGAGCGGCTCCTCGCCCGCCTCGAGGAGGAGGCCGACGAGCTCCACGGCCTCCGCCGCTGGATCGGCGGCCTGCGCCGCCGCCGGGCGTGACCGCTGCCCGTCCAGCTTGCCGCGCGGCGCCCGCCGGCCTACCAAAGGGGCGGGCGGACGTGGCGGAATGGTAGACGCAGCGGACTTAAAATCCGCATCCCTCGGGAGTGTGGGTTCGAGTCCCACCGTCCGTACCAGGTGATCCGCGAGGGGTCGGCCGGCCGGTTCGGGCGCTCGGCCGTCGCGCGTCCGCTTGGACCGCCGCCACCGCCCGCGCTATAACCCGGCGCGGAACGCGCAAGGGAGGCAGGCGTGGTCGTCCATAACGTCGTCACTCACGAGAACCGCCCGCTGCCGCCCGACCGGGACTGGTGGCGGGGGGCGGTGATCTACCAGATCTATCCCCGCTCGTTCCAGGACATGAACGGCGACGGGATCGGCGACCTCGCCGGCATCATCCAGCGGCTGCCCTACGTCGCGAGCCTCGGGGTCGACGCGATCTGGATCTCGCCGTTCTTCCCCTCGCCGATGCTCGACTTCGGCTACGACGTGATGAACTACCGCGACGTCGATCCGATGTTCGGCACCCTCGCCGACTTCGACGCCCTCATCGAGCGCGCCCACGGGCTCGGGCTCCGGGTGATGATCGACCTCGTCCTCTCGCACACCTCCGACCAGCACCGCTGGTTCCGCGAGAGCCGGTCCTCCCGCGACAACCCCAAGGCCAACTGGTACGTCTGGGGCGATCCGAAACCCGACGGCGGCCCGCCGAACAACTGGCTCTCGATCTTCGGCGGCCCGGCGTGGGAGTGGGACGGCGAGCGGATGCAGTACTACCTGCACAACTTCCTCAAGGAGCAGCCCGACCTCAACTTCCACGAGCCCGAGGTCCAGGAGGAGCTGCTCGCCGTCGCCCGCTTCTGGCTCGAGCGCGGCGTCGACGGCTTCCGGCTCGACACCATCAACTTCTACTTCTGCGACGCCGAGCTCCGC
>CAZEGY010000160.1:0-7592 GCA_964511815.1 uncultured Rhodovulum sp. | reverse complement strand
GCAGCGCGACCATCACGCCGCTACCGTGGTCGACTTTTGCACCGCCGTTCCCATCGGCATCGTCCGGGCACCGGGCTCGGTCGGACCGTAGCCGACCGAGAGCAGGATCACGTCGCGCTGGTCGCCCTGGACGGTCTCGAGGTTCTTGACGAAGACCGGTTCGGGTGACCCGTCGCCGAAGAACGGCTCGAGGTCGGGATCGGCGCGGCGGGCCTGGTCGAGAAGGTCGAGGACAAGCCGCTGCTGCTCCGAGTTGAACGTGACGACGCCGAGCGAAAGGCGGGAGAGCTCGGGATGGCGCAAACGCCGCACCACCTCCGCGACGATCGCCTTCGCCTCGATCTCGTTAGTCCGGCCCTTGCCGCGGGCATAGATGCCGTCGACCCGGCGGAACGTGACGGCCGAGGCCGCGGTGGAGGGTGACGGGTAGGTGACGAGCTCGCCGCCATAGTAGGCGTGGTTCGAGAAGCAGATCAGGCTTTCGTGCCGGCTGCGGTAGTGCCCGGTCAGGCGGTAGTGCGGCATCCGCGCCGCCAGCGCCTCGTCGAGAATGCTTTCGAGATCCTGCGCCTCCTCGTTGGCCTCATCCTCGGCGCCGCGCTCGAAGAAGCTCGTCGGCGGCATCTGCTTCGGATCGCCGACGATGATCGACCGCCGCCCGCGGGCGATCGCACCGATCGCATCGGGGACGGTGATCTGGCTCGCCTCGTCGAAGACGACGAGGTCGAAGATCTGCTGGTCGGGCGGCAGGAACTGGGCGACCGACAGCGGGCTCATCATCAGGCAGGGCGTAAGGGCCGTCAGCACGTCTCCCATCTCCCCCACGAGCTTGCGAACCGGCATGTGGGCGCGCTGGCGCTGGAGCTGGCGGGCGAGGACCGCGTAGCCGGGCGCCGCGTCGCGGGCGCCACGGGCGGCGACCGCGCCGGAGAGCTTCGCGCGAATGTAGTCGGCGGTGGTGCGGGTGAGCTCCTCGTCGAGCGCGCGGAACCGTTCGATCAGCGCGGCGTGGTCGTTCGACCGGAAACGGGCGAGCTCCGGCCGGGCGTCGACGAGGATCGGCGCGAGCCAGCGGGCGTAGGCCGTGCGGAACGTCTCGACGGCACGGCCCGGGGCGACGGCACCGGCCTCGAGCGCCTCGACCAGCGCCTGCAGGCCCGACGCGCATGCCGCGCGGCGGGCTTCGACCCAGGCGCACCAGCCGTTCAGCCGCGTCTCGCGTGCGGCGATCGCCTCGGCGCTCGCGACGAGTTCCGCGACGTCGCAGTCGGCCGCGGCCGCGTCGCGGGGCTCTCCCGTGCCGACGCAGGCAGCGCGGTAGCGGTCCAGTGCCGCGGCGAAGCGCTCGTGAGCGGCGACGAGCGCGCGCGCCGCCTCCGCTGTCGGCGAGCCGGGCTCGAGCATGTCCCGCCCCTCGCCGAGTGTCCGGACGAGGCTCGCGCGCGCGGACAGGGGATCGTCCTGGAAGCCCGCCACCCGCGTTACCGCCTCGCGCAGGAGCCAGCCCCCGGACACGGAAACCTCGAGGTCGAGCTCGCCAGTGCCGAGGCCGCGCCAGGGCGTCTTGGCAGGCAGGCGCGCCGCCAGCGTGTCGAGGCGGGCACGGATCGCGGCGATGTCGGCGAGGGCTTCGAGGTCCCGCTCCGGGGTCGCGACCGCCCTTTCCCCGAGGCCGAGCGCCGCGCGGATCTCGCGCCGCAGCCGACGTCGTCCGAGGGCACCGAAGGGCCACATCCGGCCGGCGGCCCGGTCGCGCGCCGCGAGCCAGGCGGAGATCGGCGCCGCGGCGATGCGGTCGTCGGGATAGGCCGCCGCCACCCGGTGGCGCGCGCCGCGATACTCGACGAGGACCGGCCCGAGCTCTCCGAGGATCGTCAGGGCCTCGCGACCGTCGGCATCGAGCGCGAAGCGGAAGTCCTGCCGGTGAGCGTCGGGGATCAGCCGCGCGATGTCGGCGAGCGCCGCAGTCTCGCCAACCGTTCTCGCGGGCGTCGACAGGCCAAGACGGCCGGCAAAGGCCGCGACCGCCTGCCGAAGGTCGACCGCCGCCGTCGCGAAGGCCTTGGCCTCGCCGACGAGTTGGCGCGACCAGCCGAACGACCACTCCGTCTGGGTGACATCCCGAAACGCGACGACGTCACCAGGATCGAGGGCGGCGAAGGCCCGGTCGAGGCGGGCGGCAAGATCCTCGAGGTAGCGGAGAGTCTCGGGGGTCGGTGCCCAACCCCGCCCGCTCTCGTCCCGCGCCCAGTCGAGATCGAGGCGATGGATGTCTCCGCAGGCGAGGACGCGGCCGATCGCCTGTCGCGCGCTGATCCCCGAGGGGCCCGGGGCGTGCAGCGCCGCCACGTAGGCGTTGAGAGACGCGCGCGTCTTCGCGAGCTCGGCCGCCCTCGCCTCCCATTCGACCGGAGTGAAGGTCCTGCGGCCGGTCCAGGCGGCGCCGAGCTGGTCGATCACTGCCTTCTTGTTCGCCTTGGCCGAGTGAAGCTCGAGGCAGAAGTCGCCGAGACCGCACTTCTTCAGCCGTTCGTAGACGACGTCGAGCGCCGCCATCTTCTCCGACACGAAGAGCACGCGCCGGCCGAGCGCGAGGTTGTGGGCGATGATGTTGCCGATCGTCTCCGACTTGCCGGTTCCCGGCGGCCCTTCGAGGACGAAGTCGCCCTCACCGCCCGAGGCATGGATCGCGACGATCTGGCTCGAATCCGCATTGAGCGGCGTCATCAGCGCCGCCGGGTCGATCGTCCGGTCGATCGTGCGCGGGTCGAGGAAGCTCGCCCCGCCTTCGTAGGGCTCGCGAGGATGGTCGATCGTGTGGCGCACGAAGGGGGCGGCCTTCAGCTGATCGGTTCGGTCCTGAAGGTCCTTCCACATCAGGTACTTGGCAAAGCTGAAGGTCGAGAGCACGACCTCTTCCAGCACCTCGAAGCCCGGCGCGTTGCGAACCTTGTTCCGGACGATGGCCCAGACTCGGGCGACGTCGATCCCGTGCTCATCCTCCGGCAGGCCCTGCACCAGCTCGCCGAGGTCGACCTCGAAGTCCTGCCGTAGCATCTGGACGAGCGTCAGGTTGAAGATCGGCTCGTCCTCGTGCAGCCGCAGCTGCGGCCGCGAGCGGGCGCTCGCCCGTTCGAGCTTCACCGGCAGCATGATGAGCGGCGCGCGATAGAGACCCGTCTCCCGACCCTTGGGACGCCACGCCAGCATTCCGAGCGCGAGGAAGAGCGTATTGGCGCCACCCTCCTCGAAGTCGGCCTTCGCCTTGCGGTAGAGCTCGATCGCCGCTTTGTCGAGCTTCGGCGGCTCCATGTTCGCGACGATCTCGCCGCGCTCCAGCGCCTGCTCGGCGAAGAGCCTGTCGGTGTCCTCGCCGGTGCGGAGGAGCCGGAGCTCCGGGTCCATCTGCCCCGCGGCGGGGCGCATCGGTGGGGTGATCAGGGAGATCTTCCGGCCCTTAGCGAGCAGGTCCTCGAGGTCGGCCGGCGAAGGGCAGAAGATCGGGATCGCGACGCTTCTGCTGCTCAGATTGAGGAGGCGGTTGCGCAGGGAAAGGTCGAGCAGGCTGCGCTTCCAGCGGTCGAGCCGCTGCTCGGGCGTCCGGTCGACCTCGTCCTGCCCCTCCTCGGCGCTGAACGGCGGCAGGACCGGCGCGGCCTCGAGCGGCACCACCCGGGCGCGCGGCTCGGCCGGCGCGCCGGCGGCCGGCGCCGGCACGCTCTCAGCCAGCGGCAGTATGCCACGTGCGCGAGCCTGGCGGACGTCGATCGCGTAGTTGAAGGTCTCCTCAACCGCGAGGTCGAGCTGCCGGCGCCCCTCGTCGACGGCGCGGGCGAAGGACACCGGGCTGTCGGCGGTCGCCAGCGTCGTCTCGAAGACGACGAGCTCTTTCATGTCGATCGCCTTGCGGATCTCTGCCGCGTCCTCGACGGTGAGGGAGGGCAGCGCCTTCGGTTCGAGCCAGGCGCCGGCGAAGGCGTGGCCGCGGGTGAAGACGACGATCGGATGCAGCCCGAGCTGTTCGATTGCCGCCGCGAAATACAGCGCGAGGTCGAGGCAGGTGCCGAGCTTCTTCTCCTCGACGGCCGAGGGCGTGCGGACCTTCTGGCCCTCGGTGTCGAAGCTCGCGGGCGGGTTGGCGTAGGTGAGGCCCTTGGCCGAGACCGCCGACCAGAGCGCCGAGACGAGCTCCCAGCTGCGCTCGCGGCTCTTCGACTGGTAGCCTTCGAGCGAGCCCGGCCGTCCGCTTCTGACGAGGATGCCGGATGCCTCGCGGAGCAGCGTCTCCACCGCCGGGTCGTTCGGCATGACGAAGGCACCGAGAAGCTCGGGCATGTGGCGCGAGCCACCCCATTCGTTGCGCGCCAGCGCGACGATCTCTTGGCGGCTCTCTGCGAGCACTCGGCCCCCGGCGGTCTGGAGGACGAGCCGGATCTCCGCCCGCATCCTTTCGTTCAGCGTCGCAAGCAGTCCCCCGGCGATCGCAACGCGACGGTCGGTGATCCGGAGGTCGTCTCCCGCCCGGATCCGGTCGATGGTCCACGTGCGCGCACCAAGGATCTCGGGTTCGGCCGTGAGTCTGAGCTGGAGTTCTTCGAGATCCGCGTCAGTCGGATTCGATATGGCGAGGCTGGCAATGACGGGGACGTCGCACTGGTGCGACGCGAAGGTGATGCGTCGGGCGAGCTCGGCGCGAATGTCCGGTTGGACCAGCGCCCCGCCCGGACGCGTGGAGTCACCGCTAAGGTTACGGGCCGGGGCTGCCGGGCCGTCGATCGACGGGTCCGAGGAATCGGTGGGTTCAGCGGGGAAATCGTTACTCGTCATCGAAATCACCAAGGTTCCTCTACTCAGCTGGCCGCGAGATTATTCGATCTGCATCCGAATGGGCAGATTATTTCTACGTCTGGGCAACGAGGCGTGGGTCGTTTCTCTCCTCCAGCACGGGGCGGTGGGCCGCCAGGCTGGCGAAGCTGCGCTCGCGGCAGGTGAGAACGATGACCTGCACGTCCGCGGCGACGGCGCCGAGCGCGTCGAGCATGCGCGCGAAGCGGGAGTCGTCCGCGTAGACCAGCGGGTCGTCGAGGATCACCGGCACCGCCCGCCCCGTGCGCACGAGGAGCCGTGCGAAGGCGAGGCGCGTGAGGATCGCGATCTGCTCTCGGGTGCCGCCGCTCAGGTCGGCGATCTCCTCGGCCAGGCTGCCCCGCGCCATCGCCTCGGGGACCAGCCGCTTCGGGTCGAGGCGGAGCTCGGCGCCGTCGAGGAGCCGGGCGAGCAGCGGCGCGAGCTCGGCGGTGACCGGGGCGAGGTAGCGGTCGCGCGCGTCGGCCCGGGCCGTGGCGAGGGCGGCATGCAGGCGGGAGAGGGCGCGGGCCTCGGCGGCGTAGCCGGCGGCGCGGGCCTCGGCCTCCTCGAGCCGGCCGGGGACCTCGTCGCGGCGCTCCTCCACCGCCTCGCCCGCCCGGGTGGAGATGAGGGACGTGAGGCGCTCATCGCGCTTTTCCAGTTCGTGCAGGCGCGTCTCGACAGCCTCGTCGGCGGCGCGCGCGGTGGCGAGGCTTGCCGCAGCATCGGGGACGTCCGGCATGGCTCGGGCCCGATCGTCCACCGCGCGCTCAGCTGCATCGGCGGCCGCGCGGAGCGCGTCGTGACCGGCGGTGAGAGCGGAACGCGCCGGAAGCGCCTCGGCAGTCGAGGACGCGTCCATGAGGACGCGCTCCGCCCCCGCGAGCCGGTCGCGCGCGCCGCTCTCCGCCTGGGCCGCGAGGAGCCGCTCGGTGCGCGCCGCGTCGAACGCGCTCTCGGTCCCCGAGAGCGCCGCGCGGGCGTCCGCCTCGGCCGCGGCCGAGGTGGCGGGGTCGGGGGCGTCGGGATCCGCGTCCGCCGCGGCGCCGCGAAGACGCTCGCGCTCGGAGGCGAGCGCATCCGCGCCGCAGGGGGCAAGTCCCGCAAGCGTCGCCCCGGCGCGAAGGGCGCGGGCCTCGGCCTCGGCGCGGCTCGTGGCGCGCGCGGCCAGGGCGGCAACATCGGGCACGCCGGCCGGGGCGAGGACGGCGCGGAGCGCCGCGTCGGCCTCGGCGGCCGCGCGCGCCGCCTCGGCGGCATCTCCGCCCGGTTCGAGGATGAGCCGGCCGAGGCCCGGAAGGTCGAGCGTGGTGGGACTGGTGCAGGCGACCAACGCCCCGTCCTCCAGCGGCGTGCCATCGACGCTTACCCGCTCGCGCACGCCCGGAAGGTAGGCGACGGAGACGGATACGGCGCCCGCCTCCAGTCGTGCCCTGGCTCGATCCAGCGCCGCGGCGGCCGTTCGCCCGGCGGCCACGTCGGCATCGCTGACCCCGGCCTCGCGCGCCTCGGCGCGGGCCGTCTTGATTTCTTGCATGAGCCCGTCGACCCGGTCGAGCGTCGCGTCGAGCGCCGCGGCACGCGCGGCCGCCTCGTTCGCGCGGGCTGCCCGCGTGGCCACGTCGAGCGCGGCGGCGGCGGTGGCATGGGCCGAGCGCGCGGTGTCGCGTGCTTCCAGGGCGGTACGCTCTCGCTCGACAGCGGCGGCGTGCGCCGCCTCGGCGAGCGCAACGGCCTCGCGCGCGGCGGCCGCGTCGGCCTCCGCCCCGGCCCGGCCGGCGGTCGCGCGGTCGTGGGCGGCGAGCGCTTCGGCGGCGGCATCGCGCTCGAGGTTCGCGGCGCGCAGCGCCTCGCGGGCGGCGGCGAGCTCGCTGGCATGGAGACGTGCCGCGGCCAGGGCGCCCTCGGCGGCTCGGATCGCGTCGGCACGTTCGCGGGCGGCGGCGGGATCGGCAGCGGTCGCGAGATCGCGCCGAACGCCGGCGCGCTCGGCGAGGGCGGCGGCGAGCGCCGCGCACTGGCCGTCGAGCAGGTCGAGCTCGGAACGGAGGGCGGCCGCCTCCTTCTCGGCGTCGGCCCAGCGGCCACCGGCCTTCGGCTTGCCGGTCGCAGTGGCAAGCTCGGCCAGCGCCGCCTGCGTGCGCCCGGCGATGGCGTCGAGGCGGCGACCGCCCGTCACCGCGTCGAGCTCGCTCGCGACCGAGGAGAGCAGGTCGCGGCGGATCCGGGCGAGGCGCTCCTGCTCGGTCTTCTCCGCCGGGCCCCGGCCCTCGGGCTCGAGCCCGAGCATGCCCTGGCGCACCCAGAGCAGGTCGGCCGGGCCGCCGCCGGCGAGGTGGCGGGCGATCCAGCGCTCCGCCTCGTCGTCCTGGTGCAGGACGCGGCCGGTGGCGCGTTCGCTGACCCGGGCGAAGGGCCGCTGCAGCCAGCGCTTGGCCACGAGGTAGCCGACGCCGCCACCTCGACCTCGGCGGCGACCTCGGGCGCGCCACCGGCGTAGGGCTGCAACGCGCGGGCCTCGGCGGCCGAGGAGCGGTGCGGGGTGCAGACGAGCGCCTGCAGCGCCTCGACGAACGTCGACTTGCCGGCCTCGTTCGGCGCTGCGACGAGGTTCAGCCCGTCGCCGAGCCCGTCGAGGCGGACGGTGGTCCCGGCGAAGCGGCGGACGTTGTCGAGATGGATCGAGCGGAGCTTCATGCGGCCTTACCCCTTTTCATAGCGTCTTCGGCGGTGAGAAGCTGCCG
>CAZEGY010000159.1:0-7597 GCA_964511815.1 uncultured Rhodovulum sp. | reverse complement strand
GGCCGTCGACGGTGCGGAGCTTGCCCTTGGCGTGGTAGTAGCCGATCAGCGGCGCCGTCTGGCGGTAGTAGGCCATCAGCCGCACGCGCACCGCGTCGGCGTTGTCGTCGGCGCGGCGGATGAACTCGGTCCCCCCGCACTTGTCGCAGACGCCGTCCTTCGCCGGGTTCTTGGCGGTGTCGTGGTAGCCCTCGCCGCAGTTGGCGCAGGTGTAGCGCCCCGAGATCCGCTCGATGAGCACGTCGTCGTCGACGCGCATCTCGATCACCGCGTTCAGGAACTTGCCCTTGGAGACCATCAGCGCCTCGAGGGCGTCGGCCTGGGCGAGCGTCCGCGGGAAGCCGTCGAAGATCAGGCCGCGGCGGCCGGACTCGCGGTCGAGCTCCTCGGCGATCAGGCCGATGACGATGTCGTCGGTGACGAGCTCGCCCCGGGCCATCACCTCGGCGACGCGGTTGCCGAGCTCGGTGCCCGAGGTCTTGGCGGCGCGGAGCATGTCGCCGGTCGAGAGCTGGACGAGGCCGTGGCCCTCGACCAGGAGCCGCGCCTGAGTGCCCTTCCCGGCGCCCGGCGGCCCCAGCAGGATGATGTTCATCTCTTCGGTTTCCCCCGTCCCTTGCCGCGCAGCCGCGACTTCTCGATCAGGCCCTCGTACTGGTGCGCCAGCATGTGGGACTGGATCTGCGTGATCGTGTCCATGGTTACCGAGACGACGATCAGGAGGGAAGTGCCGCCAAAGTAGAATGGAATCGAGAAGCGCGAGATCAGGACTTCGGGCATCAGGCAGACCGCGGTCAGGTAGGCCGAGCCGAGGACGAGGATGCGGGTCACCACGTAGTCGAGGTATTCCACCGTCTTCTGGCCGGGGCGGATGCCCGGGACGTAGCCGCCCTGGCGCTTGAGGTTGTCGGCGACGTCGTCCGACTTGAAGGCGACGTTGGCGGTATAGAAGTAGGTGAAGAACACGATCATCGCGCCGAAGAACAGCATGTGGAGCGGCTGTCCCTGCCCCATGTAGGCGGCGAGGTAGCTCATGAAGCCGCCGGTTCCCGGCGTCTGGCCGGAGAAGGTGGTGACCGTCGCCGGCAGGAGCAAGAGCGACGAGGCGAAGATCGCGGGGATGACGCCCGCCGGGTTCACCTTGATCGGCAGGTGCGAGCTCTCGCCGCCGTAGACCTTCATGCCGACCTGGCGCTTCGGGTACTGGATGTGGATCTTGCGGAGCGCCCGCTCCATGAACACCACGAAGGCGACCACCGCGAGCATCATCACCATGATCCCGACGATGACCGCGGGGCTCATCGCGCCGGTCCGCCCCTGGGTGAGGAACTGGGCGACCGCGAGCGGCATCTGCGCGACGATGCCGGTGAAGATGATGAGGCTGATGCCGTTGCCGATGCCGCGGGCGGTGATCTGCTCGCCGAGCCACATCAGGAACATCGTGCCGCCGACGAGGGTGATGATGACGCCGAGGCGGAAGAACCAGCCGGGATCGTGGGCCATGTTCTCGGCCTCGAGCCCGACGGCGAGGCCGTAGGCCTGGAAGGTGGCGAGCAGCACGGTGCCGTAGCGGGTGTACTGGTTGATCTTCTTGCGCCCGCTCTCGCCCTCCTTCTTCAGGGCCTGGAGGCTCGGCACCATCGACGCCATCAGCTGCACGATGATCGAGGCCGAGATGTAGGGCATGATCCCGAGCGAGAAGATCGCCATGCGGCCGACCGCGCCGCCGGTGAACATGTTGAGCATGCCGCCGAGCCCGGCGCCCTGCTGCTCGAAGAACTGCTGGAGGCGGACGGCGTCGATGCCGGGAACGGGAACGTAGGTGCCGAGCCGGTAGACGATCAGGAGGGCGATGGCGAAGAGAATGCGGCTCTGGAGATCCTTGGCCTTGCCGAAGGTTCCCCAGCTGAGGTTGGCCGCCATCTGTTCGGCTGCGGATGCCATACGAGATCCCTTCGAAGAGAAACGCCGCCGCCTCCCCTGCGGGAGCGGCGGCGCGAAAAATCCACGCCTGACTTATGCCGCCGCGCTGACGGCCACAAGCCTCTATTGGGCGGCCTCACGCCACCGAACGGAAGGCGAGGCCGACGGCGAAGGCGACCGCGGCGCAGGTGCCGCCGACGAGCACCGTCTCGCCGACCGACCGCCAGAGGCCCTGCGCCGTCACCCGCCAGCGGAGCAGCCCGAGGGCGAGCATCGCGGCGAATGTGGCGGCGACCGAGACCGGGAAGGTCTCCGGCCCCGACCCGAGCAGGATGTAGGGCAGGAGCGGCGCGAAGCCGAAGACGACGAAGGCGAGGAAGGTGACGAGGCCGCGCATCGCGGCTCCGCGGTCGCTTGGCGCGGCCGCGCCGTCGGTCAGGAAGGCCGCGAGGACGTCGGGCGTGCGCGCAAGGCGTGCGGCGATCTCGCGCGCGTCGTCGGGCGCGACGCCGCGCGCGGTGAGCCGATCGGCGGCCGCGGCCGCCTCGGGGGCCGGGGCGTCGCGGATCGCGGTGCGCGCGCGGTCGCGGGCGCCGCGCCGGACGTCGGCCTCGGAGACGCTCGAGAGATACTCGCCGAGGCCCATGGCGGTGCCGTCGGCGAGGAGATTGGCGAGGCCGAAGAGCAGCACGGCGACGCCGCCGACCGTCGCGGCGCCCTCGGCGCCGTAGCCGGCGAAGCCCGCCACCACCGAGAAGGTGGTGACGATGCCGTCGTTGCCGCCGTAGACGATCTGCTTCAGGTGCTCCTGGAGCCGGCCGACATGCGGGCCGGCTGCCGGAGCGGCCATCACTCGGCCGCGGGTTCCGCCTTCGGGGCGGTCACGGTCAGCGTGCCGCCGGCCTTCTCGACCGCCTCGACGGCGGCCTTGGAGGCGCCGGTGACGGTGAGCGTGAGCTTCGCGGCGACGTCGCCCTTGGCGAGCACGCGGACGCCGTCGAGCTTGCGGCGGACGAGGCCGCTCGTCACCAGCGCGTCCTCGTCGATCGCGGCGCCGGCGTCGAGCTTGCCGGCGTCGACGAACTTCTGGATCGCGCCGAGGTTGACGACCGCGAACGCCTTGCGGTTCGGCTTGTTGAAGCCGCGCTTCGGCAGCCGCATGTAGAGCGGCATCTGGCCGCCCTCGTAGGCGTTGATCGCCACGCCCGAGCGCGACTTCTGGCCCTTGATGCCGCGGCCGGCGGTCTTGCCCTTGCCCGAGCCCGGGCCGCGTGCGACCCGCTTCTGCTTCTTGGCGGCGCCGGGATTGTCCCGGAGTTCGTTCAGTTTCATCGTCGCTGTCTCCTTGCCGGAATTGCCCCTTCAGCGACGAGAGGGGCACACGCGGCTCTGATACGGGATCGCCGGCCCCCTCCGGGGCGCGGGCGCGTGCCTATACGTCACCCCGCCCCTCCTTGGCAAGCGCGTTCGCGCCGCGCCTCCCGCACCGGCCCCGGCCGGCCTCCGGTTAGGCATTGCCTCGGGGGAGCGAGCGGCTAGGGTCTGACGCCAACGGAGGGAGTCGGATGCGCTCGATTCTGGTGGCGAACCGCAAGGGCGGCGTCGGCAAGACGATGACCTCGATCACCCTCGCCGCGGCGCTCGCGCGGCGCGGCGGCCGGGTCGCCCTCGCCGACGCCGACCCGCAGAAGTCGGCGCTGCGCTGGCTCAAGCAGCGGCCGGCGGACGCCGGCGCCATCACCGCGCTCGACTGGACCAAGGCCGGACACGTCGGCGACGTGCCGGGGCGCTACGACTGGCTCGTCGTCGACGCACCGGGGGCGCTCCGCGGCGGGCGCGCCGAGGCGCTGATCGCCGAGGCCGACGTCACCGTCGCCCCGGTCCTGCCCTCGTGGTTCGACGAGGAGTCGACCCGGCGCTTCCTCAAGGACATCGAGGACTTGAAGCGCATCCGCAAGGGCAAGGTCGGGGTCCACCTGATCGCCAACCGGGTGCGGCCGCAGCAGCGCGCGGCGGCGCGGCTCGCGGAGTTCTTCGCGCGGATCGGACAGGAGCCGCTGGCGTGGATCACCGAGCGCTCGGCCTATGCCGAGCTCGCCGAGCAGGGGCTGGCGATCTTCGACCGGCCGCAGCGGGTCTACGCGCCGATGCGCGCCCAGTGGGCGCCGGTGCTCGAGGCGATCGCCTGAAGCGCGGCGCCGGAGGAAATGCGAAGGGGAGGAACGGCATGGATCTCGGGATCAGGGGCCGGCGCGCCATCGTCTGCGCCGCGTCGAAGGGGCTCGGGCGCGGCTGCGCCGAGGCGCTGGCGGCGGAGGGCGTCGATCTCGTCCTCAACGCCCGCGGCGCCGAGGCGCTCGAGGCGACGGCGGCGGCGATCCGCGCCGACCACGGGGTCGCGGTGACGACGGTCGCGGCCGACATCACCACCGAGGCCGGGCGGGCGGCGGTGCTCGCCGCCCTCCCCGAGCCCGACATCCTCGTCAACAACGCCGGCGGACCGCCGCCGGGCCTGTGGTCGGACTGGGGCCGCGACGACTTCGTCAAGGCGATCGACTCGAACATGCTGACGCCGATCTTCCTGATCCAGGCGGTGCTCCCGGGGATGATGGCGCGCGGCTGGGGGCGGGTCGTCAACGTCACCTCGGGCGCGGTCAAGTCGCCGATCCCGGCCCTCGGGCTCTCGAACACCGCGCGGACCGGGCTCACCGGCTTCGTCGCCGGCACCAGCCGGCAGGTGGCGGCGAGCGGGGTGACGATCAACAACCTCCTCCCCGGCATCCACGACACCGACCGCGCCGAGGCGCTCGACAGCGCGGTGATGAAGGCCGAGGGCATCGACCGCGAGGCGGCGCGGACCCGGCGGGCGGCGACGATCCCGGCGGGGCGCTACGGGACGCCCGCGGAGTTCGGGGCGGCGTGCGCCTTCCTGTGCTCCGATCTCGCCGGGTTCATCGTCGGGCAGAACGTCCTCGTCGACGGCGGCGCCTTCAACAGCACGTTCTAGCCGCGGGAGGGCCGTGCGCGCCGCTTCCGCGGCCGGGGCGGCTCTGCTACCAATGCCGGTGCAGGCTGGGGAGAGGCCCGCGGCGTTGAACGCCGGGCCGTTCAGGGAGGCGGACACCGATGAGCTTCGGCGACATTCTCGGACAGATCATGCAGCAGGGCCTCGGCGGCCAGGGCCGGCCGAACGCGCGGACGCGCAACGCCGCGCAGAACCTCGGGGCCGGCGGGAGCGGGCTCGAGTCGATCCTCGGCCAGCTCCAGGGCGCGCTCGGGCGGGCCGGCATCGACACGACGAACCTCCAGCAGAGCGCCGACGGCTACGCCGGCAAGGCCAAGGACTTCCTGCGCAAGGACCAGGTCGGCGGCTTCTCCGGGGCACAGGTCGGCGGGATCGGCGCGATCGCCGGGGCGCTCCTCGGCGGCGGCCTCGGCGGCGCGGCGCGCGGCGGGGCGATGGCCGTCCTCGGCACGCTCGCGCTCAACGCGCTGCGCAACGCCCAGGCGGCGCAGGCCGGGACGCCGGCCGACGCGGTGGAGATCGACGACGCCGACGTCGAGGCGGTGACCGCGCCCGACAGCGAGCGGCTGATGCTCGCGGCGATGATCGCCGCCGCCAAGGCCGACGGCACCATCGACCGGGACGAGATGCAGAAGATCGTCGGCAAGCTCGGCGAGGTCACCGCCGACGAGAAGCAGTTCGTGCTCGAGCAGATGGCCGCGCCCCTCGACGTCGGCGCGCTCGCCGCGCAGGTCTCGGGCAAGGCGCAGGCGGCGCAGGTCTACGCCGCCTCGCTCCTCGCGATCGACTCCGACACCGAGGCGGAGAAGGCCTACCTCGGCGAGCTCGCCCGCGCCCTCGGGCTCGACGGGACGACGGTGGCGCAGCTCCACGGCATGACCGGCGCGCCGGCCTGACACGGGCGAAGGCCGGCCCCCCGTCCGGGAAGCCGGCCTCCGTTCCTCGCCTTGCCGGGAGGGAGCCGTCACTCGGCGATGATCTTCTCCACCTGGGCACGCTTGTCCGCGTCGCTGCCGGCCGAGGCCATCACGTTCTCGATCTGGCCGAGCTGGGAGATCGTCAGGGTCTCGACCCGCTCGGCGTCGACGCCGATCGCCGCAAGATCGGTCGCGGCCGAATCCTGGAGCTGGGAGACGCCGAGGCGGCCGGTCGCGGTCGCCTCGTTGCCGAGGATGCCCTCGACGCGCTGCTTCTTGACCGAGGTCGCGTCGCTCGACGCGACGACGTTCTGGATCTGGCCGAGCTGCGACAGGGTGAGGGTGTCGACGTCGGCCCGGACGCCGAGCTGGGCGAGGTCGCTCGTCGCCGAGCTCCGCATCTGCCCGACCCCGAGGCGGCCGGTGGCGGTGGCCTCGTTCGTGCCGAGGATCCGCTCGATCTGCACCTTCTTCGCCGAGTCGGCCTCGGAGGAGCCGAGAACGTTGGTGATCTGCGCCACCTGCTCGGTGGTCAGCGACTCCGTCGGCGCCTGGACGCCGAGCTTGGCGAGGCCGGCCGCGGCGGCGTCGGTAAACCCCTGGGAGAAAGCGGGCGCGGCCAGCAGCGCGAGCGAGAGCGCGGCCGCGGAAACGGTCGAGAAACCGAAGCGGGACATGGTTTTTCCTTTCCCTGGACATTCTTCACGGTGCCGGCGGGCACCCGCCGGTCGACGGGTTCAGAACGCCGTGACGTCGTCCGCGGTTCCCGCGCTTGTCGCATCGCGGGCATCGGCCTATGCCTTGGGACATGGCAGCATCGCTCCGGCCCGAGACGATCCACGCCCGCCTCGGGGACGCCTTCTTCGACGTGGTCCGCCCCGCCGGGTTCCCCGAGACGCGGCTCCGGTTCCGCAACGATCCGTGGGCGGAGCGGATCGGGCTCGACGGGCTCGCCGATGGCGACTGGGTCGGCCACTTCGGCCGCTTCGAGCCCCTGCCCGGCAGCTTCCCCGAGCCGCTGGCGCTGCGCTACCACGGGCATCAGTTCCGGGTCTACAACCCCGACCTCGGCGACGGGCGCGGCTTTCTCTTCGCCCAGGTGCGCGACCTCGGCGACGGGCGCCTGCTCGACCTCGGCACCAAGGGCTCGGGCCAGACGCCGTGGAGCCGCGGCGCCGACGGGCGGCTGACGCTGAAGGGGGGCGTGCGCGAGATCCTCGCGACCGAGATGCTGGAGGCGCTCGGGGTCTACACCTCGAAGACCTTCTCGCTGATCGAGACCGGCGAGGCGCTGACCCGCGGCGACGAACCGTCGCCGACCCGCGCCTCGGTCCTCGTCCGCCTCAGCCACGGCCACATCCGCATCGGCAGCTTCCAGCGCCTCGCCGCCCTCGGCGACGACGCGGGGCTGCGGCGGCTCGTCGACCACGCGATCGCCCACTACTGGCCGGACGCCGGCGGCGCGCCGGACCCGGTGGCGGCGTTCTACGACCGCGTCGTCGGGGCGGTGGCGGCGCTCGGGGCGGAGTGGTTCGCGGCGGGCTTCGTCCACGGGGTGCTCAACACCGACAACGTCTCGATCACCGGCGAGAGCTTCGACTACGGGCCGTGGCGCTTCCTCGACCGCTTCGAGCCGGGGTTCACCGCCGCCTACTTCGACGAGACCGGGCTCTACGCCTTCGCCCGCCAGCCCGAGGCGCTGAACTGGAACCTCGCGCGGCTCGGCGAGTGC
>CAZEGY010000158.1:0-7635 GCA_964511815.1 uncultured Rhodovulum sp. | reverse complement strand
GGAAACCACCCGTATCCTCTCTCTCCCCCCGAGTGTCGTGTAGCGTGAACGGACGGTTAACGCGCGAGGGACAATCCAGCAATATCAAGGATTTGACCCTCTGCGCACGCGTGCGCAGACCGTGCGTCGGAACGCCCTCCCGGCCGGTCGGCGCCCTTTCGCGGCGGTCTCAGTGCCGCCGGGCGCTGCGCTCGGGGATGAGGCCCTGCGGGGCGAAGCGCATGACGAGGAGCAGGATCAGTCCCATCAGGAACAGCCGGATGTGCGGCGCGGCGGCGAGCAGGTGGTCGCGCCAGAACCCGCCCGCCATGCCGCTCGTCACCGTGCGCATGAGCCAGCCGCCGGCGGGCTCGGCGACGACCCAGACGTACCAGATGAGAAAGCCCCCGAGGACGGCGCCCCAGTTGTTGCCCGAGCCGCCGACGATCACCATCACCCAGATCAGGAAGGTGTAGCGCAGCGGGTTGTAGCTCCCGGGGGTGAACTGGCCGTCGAGCGTCACCAGCATCGCCCCGGCGACCCCGACGACCGCCGAGCCGAGCACGAACACCTGGAGGTGGCGGCGGGTCACGTCCTTGCCCATCGCCTCGGCGGCGTCGCGGTTGTCGCGGATCGCCCGCATCATCCGCCCCCACGGCGAGCGCAGCGCCCGCTCGGCGAGCCAGAGGATGCCGAGGAGCACCGCGATGAAGAGCAGCGCGTAGCCGATCCGCGCGACGATCGCCGCCGTCGTCACCACGTCGCTCCCGAAGCTCGCCGCCAGATCCTGCACCCACGGCGCCCGCTGGAGGAGGCGCTCGTCGGGGATCGGCCGCGGCATCCCGGTCACGTTCTTGACACCGCGGGTCAGCCAGTTCTCGTTCTTCAGGATGGCGAGGACGATCTCGGCGATGCCGAGGGTGGCGATCGCGAGATAGTCGGAGCGCAGGCCGAGGGTGAGCTTGCCGACGAGATAGGCGGCGCCGGCGGCGAAGGCCCCGCCCACCGCCCAGCCGATCAGCACCGGCAGCCCGAGGCCGCCGAGATAGCCCGCCGCCGCCGGGTTGATCGCCTCGATCGCCGCCGAGGCGGGGTCGAGGAAGATGCGCATGACGAAGTAGCCGGCCGCGACGGTGAGGAGCCCGAGCGGCCCGCGCAGGCTCGCCGGCGCCTGCTCGCGGACGAAGAGCGCCGCGCCGACGGTGCCGACGACGGCGAGCGCCGCGAGCCCGAGGTTCCAGCCGCCGGCGGAGAGCGCGCCCGGGACCGGCGGCATCGAGACGAGGACGGCCGCGACGCCCCCGAGCGCGGCGAAGCCCATGATGCCGGCGTTGAAGAGGCCGGCGTAGCCCCACTGGATGTTGACGCCGAGCGACATCACCGCCGAGATCAGGCAGAGGTTGAGGATCGTCAGCGCCACCACCCAGCTCTGGATGACGCCCGCCGCGACGATCAGCGCCGCCATCACCGCGTAGAGTACGACGATCCGGGTGGTTCCGCTCATAGCACCCGCCCCTTGAAGATGCCGGTCGGGCGGATCAGCAGCACGACGACGAGGATGATGAAGGACACCGCGAACTTGTAGTCGGTCCCGAGCATCTGCACGAGCCCCTCGGGCTGCCACGCCTCGGGCAGCACGTAGGCGAGCACGCCGCGGTAGGCGTAGGTGAGCGTCACCTCCGAGAAGGCGATGACGAACCCGCCCGCCACCGCCCCGAGCGGCTGGCCGATGCCGCCGACGATCGCCGCGGCGAAGATCGGCAGGAGGAGCTGGAAGTAGGTGAAGGGCCGGAACGACTTGTCGAGCCCGTAGAGGGTGCCGGCGATCGTGGCGAGCGCCGCGGCGAGAACCCAGGTGATCATCACCACCCGGTCGGGGCTGATCCCGGAGAGGAGCGCGAGGTCCTCGTTGTCGGAGTAGGCCCGCATCGCCTTGCCCGTCCGGGTCTTCTGGAGGAACCAGAAGAGCGCGGTGACGGTGATCGCCATGACGACGAGGGTGAGCACCTGGGAGCCGCGGACGGCGACGCCCTGGTCGAGGCCGGTCCATTCCTTGAAGTCGTTGACGCGGATCATGAACCGCGCCCCGTCCTCGAAGCGCTGCTCGTCGGTGCCGATGACGAAGCGGACGAGGGCGTTGTAGATGAACATGACCCCGACGGAGGCCATCACGAAGACGACGCCGGCGCTGCGCTGGCGCCGGTAGAAGCGGTAGACCCAGCGGTCGGTGACGAGCACGAGGCCGATGGCGGCGAGGATGCCGAACGGCAGCGCGAGGAGCGCGGTCGGCAGCGGCGCGATCGAGACCCCGAGGCTCTGGAGGCCCCAGGTGACGAGGATCGTCGCCATCGTCCCGAACGCCATCGTGTCGCCGTGGGCGAAGTTCGAGAAGCGCAGCACCGCGTAGATCAGCGTCACGCCGAGGGCGCCGAGGGCGAGCTGCGCCCCGTAGGCGAGCGCCGGGACGAGGACGAAATTTGAGAACAGCGCGAAGGCGTTGAGGAAATCCATTCAGCCCCCGAGGAAGGTGCGCCGCACCTCGGGATCGGCGAGGAGCGCCTCCCCGGTGTCGGTGTAGCGATTGCGGCCCTGGACGAGCACGTAGCCGCGGTCGGCGATGGCGAGGGCCTGACGGGCGTTCTGCTCGACCATCAGGATCGCGATGCCGGTGGCGGCGACGTCGAGGATCTTGTCGAAGAGCTCGTCCATGACGATCGGCGAGACCCCCGCCGTCGGCTCGTCGAGCATGAGCAGCCGCGGCCGGGTCATCAGCGCGCGCCCGACGGCGACCTGCTGGCGCTGGCCGCCGGAGAGCTCGCCCGCCGGCTGGCGGCGCTTCTGCCTGAGGATGGGGAAGAGGTCGTAGACCTGCTCCATCGTCTCGGAGAAGTCGTCCTCGCGGATGTAGGCGCCCATCTCGAGGTTCTCCTCGACCGTCATCGAGACGAAGACGTTCGAGGTCTGCGGCACGAACCCCATGCCGGCCCGCACCCGTTCCTGCGGGGTGAGCGCGGTGATGTCGCGTCCGTCGAGGCGCACCTGCCCCTCGCGGAGCGGCAGCATCCCGAAGACCGCCTTCATCGCCGTCGACTTGCCGGCGCCGTTCGGCCCGACGATGACGGCGATCTCGCCCTTGTCGACGGTGATCGTGCAGGCGTGGAGGATGTCGGCCGCGCCATAGCCGCCGGTCATCGCTTCCGCGGCGAGGAAGCTCATGTCCCGGCTCCGGGGCACGCCGCGGGACGGGCTGCGCGGCGCCGCCACGGGCGAGCCTCAGCGTCCTGCCGGCGGGGTGTCGCGTCGCGCATGCGTCCTCGGTTTTCTCTTTGCTAAGCTACCGGACCCCCTCCGTGCAAGTGGCCCGGAGCGTCGGGCCGAGCGCCGGGTGAGCGTCGGGCGGGATCTCCGGCCGGAACCCGTAGGCCGCGCCCCCCCGTCGCGCCCCCCGTCGCGCCCCCTGTCACGGCTCTGTCACGCCTCCGTGGCCGCCTTGCCAATCCCGGGGGCCGGCGATAGTGTCCGCGCGTTTTTCGGGGAGGGGCGGAGCGTCGCCCGCGAGAGGAAAGAGGACCGCCCATGTTCGCAACACCCGCATTCGCCCAGGCGGCCGGCGGCGCCGGAGCCGCCGGCGGTCTCGTCAGCTTCATCCCGATCATTCTCATCTTCGCGATCATGTACTTCCTGATGATCCGCCCCCAGCAGAAGAAGGTGAAGCAACACCGGGCGATGGTCGAGGCGCTCCGCCGCGGCGACCAGGTCGTCACCGCCGGCGGCATGATCGGCAAGGTGACCAAGGTCGAGGACGGCAAGGCCGAGGTCGAGGTCGAGATCGCCCCGAACGTCCGCGTCCGGGTCGTCCGCTCGACGATCAGCCAGGTCGTGAGCAAGACCGAGCCCGTCCAGGCCTGAGCCCCGCGCCACGCGCCGCCCCGCCCGCGGCGGGGGGCGCCGGGAGAACCGATCCCCTATGCTGAACTACCCGCTCTGGAAGCGCCTTCTCGTCATCGCGATCTGCCTTCTCGGCTTCGTCGTCGTCGTGCCCAACCTGTTCTACGCCCGCGTCGAGGGCGCCAACGACGCCCGCAAGGCCGTCGAGCATGGCCAGACGCTGACGCCGGAGATGCAGGCGGCCGAGGGCGCGTGGCCGGCGTGGATGCCCTCGCGCCTCGTCAACCTCGGCCTCGACCTCCGCGGCGGCGCCTACGTCCTCGTCCAGGTCGAGACCGACCAGGTCTACGCCGAGCGGCTCGAGGGCTTCTGGCCGACGCTGCGCGACAAGCTCCGCGACCTCCGCGACGAGGTCGGCACCGTCCGCCGCCTCGACACGCCGGGCGAGCTCCGCGTCCGCCTCGGCAACCCCGCCGGCATGGACGCGGCCCTGCGGGCCGTCCACGACGCCTCGGCGCCGGTCTTCTCGATCACCGGCGCCGGGAGCCGCGAGTTCCAGGCCGCCGCCGACGGCGACACCCTCGTCGTCACCCTCTCGGACGCCGAGAAGGCCGCCTCCGCCGAGCGGACGATGCAGCAGTCCCTCGAGATCATCCGCCGCCGCGTCGACGAGACCGGCACCCGCGAGCCCTCGATCCAGCGCCAGGGTGCGGACCGCATCCTCGTGCAGGTGCCGGGCGTCGGCTCGGCCGAGGAGCTGCTCGAGATCATCGGCACCACCGCGCGGCTCTCCTTCCACGGCGTCGTCTCGCGCTCCTCGGACCCCAACGTCCGCCCCGGCCTCGACGAGTTCGTCGCCCCCGCCGAGGGCGAGCCCGGCATCTGGTACGTCCTCGAACGGCGCTCGGTCGTCACCGGCGAGCAGCTCGACGACAGCCAGCCCTCGTTCGACCAGAACGGCCGGCCGGCCGTCACCTTCCGCTTCAATCCCTCGGGCGGCGCCGCCTTCGGCGACTACACCGCGGCCAACATCGGCAAGCCCTTCGCCATCGTCCTCGACGACCAGGTGATCTCGGCGCCGACGATCCAGTCCCACATCGCCGGCGGCTCGGGGATCATCACCGGCAACTTCACCCCCGAGGAGTCGACCCGCCTCGCCGTCCTCCTCCGCGCCGGCGCCCTGCCCGCCGAGATCAAGGTGATCGAGCAGCGCACCATCGGCCCGGAGCTCGGGCAGGACTCGATCAACGCCGGCGGCGTCTCGGCGGCCGTCGCCTTCGCGGCGGTCTCGGCCTTCATGGTCCTGAGCTACGGCCCCTTCGGGGTGATGGCGATCATCGCGCTCGTGATCAACCTCGCGCTGGTCATCGCGATGATGACGCTGATCGGGGCGACGCTGACCATGCCCGGCATCGCCGGCATCGTGCTGACCATCGGCATGGCGGTCGACTCGAACGTGCTGATCTTCGAGCGCATCCGCGAGGAGCTCCAAACCGCGCGCGGGCCGGCACGGGCGATCGACCTCGGCTTCGAGAAGGCGCTCTCCTCGATCATCGACGCCAACGTGACGACGCTCATCGTCGCGATCATCCTCTATTTCATGGGCACGGGCCCGGTGAAGGGCTTCTCGGTGACGCTGGCCTTCGGCATCCTCTCGACGATCTTCACCGCGGTCTACGTGACCCAGCTCATCATCACCCTCTGGTTCGGCTGGCGCCGACCCAAGACGGTCACGGTCTGAGGAAGCGCCATGCGCCTGCGACTCGTACCCGACAAGACCAGCATCAACTTCTTCGCCCCGTGGGCGATGCGCGTCTGGCTCGGCGTCTCGATCCTCGGAATGGTGCTGTCGGTGGTGCTCTTCCTGGTGATGGGCCTCAACTACGGCGTCGACTTCCGCGGCGGCACCATCATCATGACCTCGACCGGCGAGAACGTGCCCGTCAGCGAGTACCGCGAGCTCCTCAACGCCCTCGACTTCGGCGAGGTCAACGTCACCGAGGTCTCCGACGACACCGGCCAGGGCCGCCACCTGATGCTGATGCGCCTCGGCATCACCGGCGAGGACCCCGACAGCCAGCAGGCGGTGATCACCGAGGTCCGCGACGCGCTGACCGCGCAGTGGCCCGACGTGCAGTTCCTCCAGGTCGACAGCGTCGGCGCCAAGGTGTCGAGCGAGCTCGTCGTCGACGGCGTCCTCGCCGTGGTGCTGTCGTTCGTCGGCATCATGATCTACGTCTGGCTGCGCTTCGAGTGGCAGTTCGCCCTCGGCGCCGTCGCCTCCCTCGTCCACGACGCCATCCTCGTCGTCGGCCTCTTCGCGCTGACCCAGATGGAGTTCAGCCTGACGATCGTCGCCGCGATCCTCACGGTGATCGGCTACTCGATCAACGACACCGTCGTCGTCTTCGACCGCGTGCGCGAGGTGCTGCGCAAGTACAAGAAGATGCCGCTCGCCGACATCCTCAACATCGCCCTCAACGAGACCCTGAGCCGGACGGTGATGACCTCGCTGACGACGCTGATCGCGCTCGTCGCCATCTTCTTCTTCGGCGGCCCCGTCGTCCACGGCTTCGCCGCGGCGGTGATCTTCGGCGTGCTGATCGGCACCTACTCGTCGATCTACGTCGCGAGCGCCGTCGTGCTGCACTTCGGCATCCGCCGCGACTTCGGTTCGAAGGAAGGCGACGGCAAGCCCGCCGCGAAGCGCCGCGGCGCGGCCGCCTGAGGCGGCGGTGAAGACCTACGAGGTCGACTTCGAGGGCCGCCTGCCGATCGACGGCTACGCGCCCGGCGGCTTCCGCGTCGCCGGCCGCGTCCACCGCGGACCGCTCGCGCTGGTGCCGGAGGGCGTCGTCGCCTGGGACGGCCCCCCCGATTTCACCGCGCTCGCGGAACGGACGGCGGAGTTCGACGTTCTCCTCATCGGGACCGGCGCCGACCTTCTGCCGTCGGCCGCGTTCGCCGCGGCCCGGACCCGGATCGAGGCGGCGGGCGCCGGGGTCGAGCTCATGTCGACGCCGTCGGCCTGCCGCACCTACAACGTTCTGCTCGGGGAGGGCCGCCGCGTCGCCGCCGCCCTCGTCCCGATCTGACCCCTCCGGGCGGCCCGCGGAGACCTTCCACGGGCCGCCCGGAGGACTATAACGAGGCAGGGGCTCCGCCCGCCTGCCCGGACCAAAGGCCGACAACAAGCGAGGAAAAGCACGATGGCTTTCGAACTTCCCGATCTCCCCTACCCGCACGACGCGCTCGCCGCCTCGGGCATGTCGAAGGAGACGCTCGAGTTCCACCACGACATCCACCACAAGGCCTACGTCGACAACGGCAACAAGGCGATCGCGGGCACCGAGTGGGAGAACAAGTCGGTCGAGGAGATCGTCAAGGGCACCTACCAGAAGGGCGCCGTCGCCCAGAACGGCATCTTCAACAACGCCTCCCAGCACTGGAACCACACCCAGTTCTGGGAGATGATGAGCCCGAAGCCGGTCGCGATCCCTTCTGCGCTCGACAAGGCGCTGACCGACGCCTTCGGCTCCGTCGACAAGTTCAAGGAGGAGTTCGCCGCCGCCGGCGCCGGCCAGTTCGGCTCGGGCTGGGCGTGGCTCGTCAAGGACGGCGACGGCTCGCTCAAGGTGACCAAGACCGAGAACGGCGTGAACCCGCTCTGCTTCGGCCAGACCGCGCTCCTCGGCGTCGACGTGTGGGAGCACTCCTACTACATCGACTTCCGCAACAAGCGCCCGGCCTACCTCACCAACTTCCTCG
>CAZEGY010000157.1:3615-7682 GCA_964511815.1 uncultured Rhodovulum sp. | reverse complement strand
GCCGGCGATGAGCTCGGCGACCATGACGCCCTCGTGCATCGCCTTGTGGGCGAGCCACGGCGCGCCGGCGAGGTCGCCGATGGCGTAGAGGCCGTCGACGCCGGTGCGGCAGTAGTCGTCGACGACGACGTGGGTGCGGTCGACCTTCACCCCCGCCTCCTCGAGCCCGAGGCCCTCGACGTTGCCGACGATGCCGACGGCCGAGATCACCGTGTCGAAGTCGGCGGTCGAGGGCTTGCCGCCCTGCTCGATCGTCGCGGTCACCTTGTCGGCCTTGCGGTCGAGCTTCTTCACCGTCGCGCCTTCGAGGATGGTCATCTTCTGCTTCTGGAACTGCTTCCTGGCGAAGGCCGAGATCTCCTCGTCCTCGACGGGCAGGATGCGCGGCAGCACCTCGACGACCGTCGTCTCGGCGCCGAGGGTGTTGTAGAAGCTCGCGAACTCGATGCCGATCGCCCCCGAGCCGATGACGAGGAGCTTCTTCGGCATGTGCGGCGGCTGGAGCGCGTGCTTGTAGCTCCACACCCGCTTGCCGTCGGCCTCGAGGCCCGGCAGGTCGCGGGCGCGGGCGCCGGTGGCGAGGACGATCGCCTTGGCCTCGATCTCCTCGGCGCCCTTCTCGGTCTTGACCGTGACCTTGCCCTTGCCCGCGAGCCTGGCCTCGCCCATCACCACGGTGATCTTGTTCTTCTTCATCAGGAAGCCGACGCCGCCCGAGAGCTGCTTCGCCACCGCGCGCGAGCGCTTGACCACCGCGTCGATGTCGTAGCCGACGTTGTCGGCCTTGAGCCCGAACTCCTTCGCCCGGTGCATGAGGTGGAAGACCTCCGACGAGCGCAGC
This sequence comes from uncultured Rhodovulum sp., assembly GCA_964511815.1. Lineage (GTDB taxonomy): Bacteria > Pseudomonadota > Alphaproteobacteria > Rhodobacterales > Rhodobacteraceae > Amaricoccus. The sequence continues at coordinate 6,841 of CAZEGY010000157.1, read as the reverse complement.
AGCGCCTTGGTCGGGATGCAGCCCCAGTTGAGGCAGATCCCGCCGAGGTGCTCGCGCTCGACGATCACCGTCGAGAGCCCGAGCTGGGCGCAGCGGATCGCCGCGACGTAGCCCCCCGGTCCGGCGCCGATCACGGCGACATCGTAGCTCCTGGCTGCCATGTGCTCTTCCCCGCAGGTGGTGGTGGGCCGCCGGCGCGCGCGCCGTCAGGCCAAATCAGGCTGAAATCTTCTCCAGCGCCGCGCTGTAGCCCCCGGCTTCGAGGAACGCCACCTCGTCCGGCCGGCTCTCGCGGCCGAGCGCGGCGTTGCGGAAGGGGAAGCGACCGAAGCGGCGGATGATCTCGCGGTGCGCGCGGGCGTGGCGGAGCGACTCGCTGTCGCGGCCGAAGGAGAGCAGGACCAGCCGCACGGCGCGGTCCTGGTCGGTGGGGAGCTCCGAGTGCTCGAGCGGCAGGTAGTAGAACTGCCGCTCCGGCAGCGGCACGCGCTTGTCGAACCCGCGGAGCATCGCCTCCTTGGTGACGATGCGGGCGCGGATGTCGGACGAGAACGCCCGCGCGTCGCCGCGGAACATGTTGCGCGGGAACTGGTCGAGCAGCACGATGAGCGCGAGCGTCGAGTCCGGCGCGCAGCGCCAGTCGCCGAGCCCGCCCGTCCGGGCCTCTTCCCAGAGCGGAAGCCAGCGGTCGCGGATCTCGGCGTCGAGCGCGTCGTCCTGCGCATACCACCGCGCCTCGCCGACATCGTTCAGCCAGAAATCGAGGAGCTGCCCTGCCCGGTCGTCCATGGTTCCTCCGACGGTTTGCCCCTACTCTCGCTGACCGTCGGGCAAAAGGGAAGGGTCGGGCTCGGCACTCGCCTCGGCGCTCGCCCCGGCACTCGCCTCGGCGCTCGCCGAGCGTTCGATCGCGACCCCCTGGGCGACCTCGAGCGCGACCGGAGACGCCTGCGGCAGCACCGGCGCGTAGGGGGAGGTCTCGCTCGGGGAGGCGCGCTTCGACATGCGGTGGAGGGCGTAGGCCGAGATCACCGCGTAGAGCACGCCGATGTAGACGAAGTACGCCCCCGACCCGAAGCGGGTCATCGCCGCGCCGATGATGACGGGGCCGGTCATCGAGCCGAGGCCGTTGATGAAGAGGAGGCCGCCGGAGGCGGCTGCCATGTCGGAGGGTTCCAGGAAGTCGTTCGTGTAGGCGATGATCAGCGAGTAGAGCGGGTTCGCGACCCCGCCGATGACGATGCCGAGGGCGATCGTCACCGCGTAGCTCTCGATGAAGAACGCCCCGACCGCGGTTGCGACCGCCCCGGCCGCGGTCAGGCCCATGATGAGGATGCGGCGGTCCATCCGGTCCGAGGCCCAGCCGATCGGATACTGGAAGACGAGCCCGCCGAAGTAGATCGCGGCGACGAAGACCGTGATCTGCGCGACGCTCATCCCGGCCTGGGTGCCGAAGACCGAGGCCATGCCGAAGATCGCCGCGAAGACCCCGCCGAGGAGGAAGGTCCCGACGCAGCCGAGCGGCGAGATGCGGAAGAGCTCGACGAGCGACATCGGCTTCGTGGTCTGGAACGGCGGCGCGGTTCCCGTGGTCAGCAGGATCGGCAGGAAGGCGACCGACACGAGCACCGACATCAGGACGAAGAGCGCGTAGCCGCCCGGGTCGGCGAGGTTGAGGAGACCCTGCGCCGAGATGATCCCGACCATCTGGACGATCATGTAGAGCGAGAGCGCCTGCCCGCGGGTCTCGTTGGTCGCGGCGTTGTTGAGCCAGCTCTCGGCGACGACGTAGACCCCGGCGAAGGAGTACCCGACGATGACGCGGAGCAGCACCCACGCCCAGGCGTGCGGGACCGCGCCGTAGAGGATGAACGCCGCCGAGATCAGCGACCCGAGCGCCGCGAACACCCGGACGTGGCCGACGCGGGCGATGAGCACCGTCGCCCGCCGCGACCCGACGAGGAAGCCGACGTAGTAGCCGGTCATCACCAGCGACATCGTCGCGGCGTCGTAGCCCTCGAGCCCGCCGCGGATGCCGAGGAGCGTCCCCTGCAGGCCGTTGCCGATCAGCAGCAGCAGCACCCCGAGGAGCAGCGGCCACGAGGTCTTCAGCACGTAGATCACCCGAGACCCCCTGGCAGCAGCAGCGACGAGTCGCCGTAGGAGAAGAAGCGGTAGCGCGCCGCGATCGCGTGCGCATAGATCGCGCGGATGCGCCCGGTCCCCATCAGCGCCGAGACCAGCATGAGCAGCGTCGACTTCGGCAGGTGGAAGTTGGTCATCAGCCCGTCGGTGACGCGGAACTCGTGGCCCGGCCGGATGAAGATCTCGGTCTCCCCCCGCCACGGCGCGATCCGCCCCGGCCCCGTCGCCGCGGTCTCGAGCAGCCGGAGCGCCGTCGTGCCGACCGGGATCACCCGGCCGCCCGCGGCGCGCGTCGCCATCACCGCCTCGGCGGCCTCGGCGCCGATCTCGCCCCACTCGGCGTGCATGCGGTGGCTGGCGATGTCCGCGACCTTGACCGGCAGGAAGGTGCCGGCGCCGACGTGCAGCGTCAGCCGCGCCGTGCGCACCCCCCGCGCGGCCAGGCCTGCGAGGAGGCCCGCGTCGAAGTGCAGCGACGCCGTCGGCGCCGCGACCGCCCCCGGCCGCTCGGCGAAGACCGTCTGGTAGTCCTCGCGATCGGCGGCGTCGGCCGGGCGGCGGGCGGCGATGTAGGGCGGCAGCGGCATCTCGCCGACGGCGGCGAGGGCGGCGTCGAGCGCCGGACCGGCGCGGTCGAAGGCGAGGACGACCTCGCCGCCGTCCCTGGCGCGCACCTCGGCCGCCATCGCCCCGAAGTCGATGCGGTCGCCGACCGCGAGGCGCTTGCCCGGGCGGGCGAGTGCGCGCCAGAGCCCGTCCGGCGCCGCGGCGATCAGCGTCGCCTCGATCCGCGCCCCCTCCCCGCCCGCGCGCCGGCGCACGCCGGCGATCCGCGCCGGGATCACCCGGGTGTCGTTGAGGACGAGCAGGTCGCCCGCCCGCAGCCAGTCGCCGAGGCGGGCGACGGTGGCGTCGACGATCTCCTCCGGCCCCGCCACCAGCAGGCGCGACGCCGGCCGCGGCCGCGCCGGGCGCAGCGCGATCAGGTCTTCCGGCAGGTGGTAGTCGAAATCGTCGAGACGCATGGCGCCGCCCCTATAGAGGCGGCCGCACGCGACGGCAACGAGGCCCGGATCCCGGC
>CAZEGY010000157.1:0-3515 GCA_964511815.1 uncultured Rhodovulum sp. | reverse complement strand
GGCCCGGATCCCGGCGCGAGCCCGGCGCGTTTCGGCTTGCCTCGGCCGCCCGTACGCGACATGCCGGGGGCAGCATCGAGGGAGGCGCCAATGCCCGTCACGATCGGAGTCACGATCGGGGACCCGGTTCCGGACTTCACCCTGCCCCGCGACGGCGGCGGCGCCACCGGCCCGGCCGACTATCGCGGCCGGAAGCTCGTCCTCTACTTCTACCCGAAGGACGACACCCCGGGCTGCACCACCGAGGCCCTCGACTTCACCGCCCGGCTCGCCGACTTCGAGGCGGCGGGCGCCGCCGTCCTCGCGATCTCGAAGGACAGCGTCAGGAGCCACGACCGCTTCCGCGACAAGCACGGGCTCGGCGTCGCGCTGCTCTCCGACGAGGACGGCGCGGTCGTCGAGCGCTTCGGGCTCTGGGGCGAGAAGAAGATGTACGGGCGCACCTTCATGGGCGTCGAGCGCGCCACCTTTCTCGTCGATGCCGGAGGCGTCGTCCGCCGGATCTGGCGGTCGGTGAAGGTCGCCGGCCACGTCGACGAGGTGCTCGAGGCCGCCCGGTCGATCTGAGCCGCCCCGGCAGCCGACACCACCCTGCCGCGTACGGACGCCCGGCCCGTACCGCTATCGGTGCGTGTTTCTACCGACAGGCGCGTCGGTTGTGCCACGGACCTCAGAATTTGGGTCTGTCGCGACGCTCGACAACTACCAGTTGTGCATCGGCAGATATCCGCCGGTTCCCCGCGCGGGATGGCCGCATGTCGTTGCGTCTGCCGCACCGGATTTCTAGACAAGCGCTCGTGGCAGTGGGGCACCGCCCGACAAGAAACAGAACAAGACGATCGGTGGATGAGCGGATGGAGACTGTAGGACGTCGAGTGAACGGGTTCCTGGCGTTCGCATTCCCCGAAAAGCGGCTCTTCATCCAGTCAGGTCAGTCCACCCGCTACCTCCGCCTCACCCCGCTCTCGCAGTTTCTCTCGACGACTGCCGCGATCGTCGCCGTCGGCTGGATGGCGGTCGCCACCGCGACGGTGGTGATCGACCACGTGTCCGCGGGCAGCGACGTCCGCGCCGTGGTGGTGAAGGAGGCCTACCAGGTCCGCCTCGAGGAGCTCGCCGCCGAGCGCGACCAGCGCGCCGGCGAGGCCCGCTCGGCGCAGGCGCGCTTCCAGGTGGCGATGGAGCAGGTCAGCCGCCAGCAGACCGCCATCCTCCAGTCGGTCGAGGAGCGCCGCGAGCTCGCGACCGCGCTCGACCTGATGCGCGAGCGCCTCGGCGACGCGGTGGCGCAGCGCGACGCGGTCACCGCCGCCAACGACCGCCTCCTCGCCCAGATGGAGGCGGTGAACGACAGCCTCTCGACCTCGGGCGAGGACCTGACCGAGACCCTCGACGTCGTCTCCCGCGCCCTCTCCGACGCCGTCGCCGCCCGCGACACCGCGACCGCCGACCGCACCGCCCTCGAGGAGCAGGTCGCCTCGCTCGAGCTCGAGATGCAGATCGCCTCGAAGCGCCAGGACGACATGGTCGCCGAGGTCGAGGAGGCGATCGCGGTCTCCTTCGGTCCGCTGGAGAAGATGTTCGACAAGGCCTCGATCGACGTCGACGACCTCCTCGCCGACGTGCGCTCGAAGTACGCGGGCCAGGGCGGCCCCCTCGGCGACGCCACGGTCTCGACCCGCAGCTTCGACGACCCGAACGTCAGCGCCGGCTTCGACAAGCTCATGCTCGAGCTCGACCGGATGAACCTCATGCGCGTCGCCGCCGAGAAGGTGCCGCTCGCCATGCCGCTCCGCGACCCGTTCCGCTTCACCAGCGCATTCGGCCGCCGGCACGACCCGTTCGGGCGCGGCGGGCGGATGCACGCCGGCGTCGACCTCGCCGCCCCGCGCGGCACGCCGGTCTACACCACCGCCGACGGCGTCGTCGTCGCCGCCGGGCGGGAGAGCGGCTATGGCAACGTCGTGCGCGTCCAGCACGAGCTCGGCTTCGAGACCGTCTACGCGCACCTCTCGTCGATCTCGGTGCGGCCGGGACAATTACTATCGCGTGGCGCGAAAATTGGTGGTATGGGTTCAACCGGGCGTAGTACCGGCTCGCATTTGCACTACGAGGTGCGGGTGAGCGGGAAGCCTGTGAACCCGATGATCTACCTAGAGGCCGCCAAGGATGTTTTCTAAGCCCAAGTTCGCCGAACCCGTTCCCCAGCCTGCCGTCACCGACCTCGCGCCGCCGCCCCAACCGGCGGCGTCGTCGTCTTTCGAGCCGCCCCGTCCGGCGCCGGCCCCCAAGCCGAAGCCGGCGGCGTCGGTGCTGTCCTCCGACCTGACGATCACCGGAAACGTCCGCTCCTCGGGCGACATCCAGGTCGAGGGCATCGTCGAGGGCGACGTCCGCGCCCAGACGCTGATCGTCGGCGACGGCGCGACGGTGAAGGGCGAGGTCGTCGCCGAGGAAGTCGTCGTCCACGGCCGCGTCGTCGGCCGCCTGCGCGGCCTGAAGGTCCGCCTGTCGAGCTCGGCGCGCTGCGAGGGCGACATCGTCCACAAGACCATCGCGATCGAGAGCGGCGCCCACTTCGAGGGCTCCGTCCAGCGCCAGGAAGACCCGCTCGGCAAGGGCAAGGACCAGCCCGCCGCCCCGCGGGTCACGCCGGCTCCGGCCATGACCGCGGCCGAGTAGGCCGCGACGACGCCACATCGGGGGGCCTCTCGTGCGAGCCCCGCCCTCACCGGGCGGGGCTTCGTCGTTTCAGGGCCGGTGGGTCAGGCCGGCGCGATCACGGCGCGGTAGAGGTGCCAGGTGGCGTGCCCGAGCACCGGGAGGGCGACGACGAGGCCGAGGAAAAGCGGCAGCATCGCGACGAAGAGCGTGCCCGCGACGATCCATGCCCAGTGCAGCATCGGCTGGGGGTTCTCCGCCACCGCCTTGACGCTCGCGACCATCGCCGTGACTACGTCGATGTCGCGCTCGACCAGCATCGGCAGCGACACCACCGTCACCGCGAAGAGCGCGAAGGCGATCACCCCGCCGACCAGCGTGCCGACGACCACGAGCCAGATGCCGTTGCCGGTCGCGAGGATCGCGTCGAGGTCGCCGTAGGCGCCGAGCCGCCCGAGAAAGACGATGACGAGCATGCTCGCCGCCCACATCCACACGAGAAAGCCCGCCAGCACCACGAAGGCCATCGACGGGATCTGGCTGTCCTTCTTGCGCCACACCGCGCCGAGCACGTCGGCCCAGTCGAGCGGCGCGCCGGCCTCGCGCCGGCGGCTGACCTCGTAGAGGCCGACGGCGACGAACGGCCCGACGAGGGGAAAGGCGACCGCGAGCGGCAGGATCCACGCGGGCCGGCCACCGACCCAGAGCGTCACGAAGAGCGCGATGCCGACGGCGGCGTAGACCCCGCCGAAGAACAGGCCGAAGCGCGGCACCGCGCGGAAGTCCTCCCAGCCGGCGCGCAGGGCGGCGTAGACGTCCTCGGCGGCGATCCGGCGGATGACCGGGCGCGGCGG
>CAZEGY010000156.1:0-7694 GCA_964511815.1 uncultured Rhodovulum sp. | reverse complement strand
CCGTCGGATCGGCGAACGTCGCCGCCGACGCCGAGATCTGCGCCATGCTCGGCGAAGCCCTCGAAGCCGCCGGCATCCCCCGCGGCGACTACCTGATCCGGGTCAACAACCGCAAGGTCCTGAACGGCGTCCTCGAAGTCGCCGGCATCCTCGACCCCGCCGACCCGGAGAGGGACGCCCACCGCCGCGGCATCGTCCTCCGCGCCATCGACAAGCTCGACCGCCTCGGGCCCGACGGCGTCCGCGCCCTCCTCGGCGAGGGCCGCCGCGACGAGAGCGGCGACTTCACCAGGGGCGCCGGCCTCGGCGAGAGCCAGGCCGCCGTCATCCTGGGCTTCGTCGCCGCCCGCGCCGACACCGGCGCCGCGACCTGCGCCAACCTCCGCGCGCTCGTCGGCGGCTCCGAGGTCGGGCGCACCGGCGTCGACGAGCTCGAGGCCATCGCGGCGATGCTCGACGCCCGCGGCACCACTGCTGTCATCGACCCCGCCGTCGTCCGCGGCCTCGCCTACTACACCGGCCCGGTCTACGAGGCCGAGCTCACCTTCGAGGTGCTCGGCGACGACGGCAAACCGCGCCAGTTCGGCTCCGTCGCCGGCGGCGGCCGCTACGACGACCTCGTCAAGCGCTTCACCGGCGAGGCCGTGCCCGCCACCGGCGTCTCGATCGGCGTCGACCGCCTCCTCGCCGCCCTCGGCGAGAAGGGCCGGCTCACCGCCGAGGAGCCCGGCCCCGTCGTCGTCACCGTCATGGACCGCGACCGCATGCCCGCCTACCAGGCGATGGCCGCCGAGCTCCGCCGCGGCGGCATCCGCGCCGAGGTCTTCCTCGGCGGCGGCAACATGGCCCGCCAGCTCAAGTACGCCGACCAGCGCCGCTCCGCCGTCGCCGTCATCGAGGGCGGCGACGAGCGCGCCCGCGGCGTCGTCCAGCTCAAGGACCTCGCCCTCGGCGCCCGCCTCGCCGCCGAGATCGAGACCCACGCCGACTGGAAGGCCCAGCCCGCCCAGCTCGAGGTTCCCCGCGCCACCCTCGTCGACTCCGTCCGCGCCATGCTCGCCCGCGGCCTGTGACACCGGCGGCCCGATGGAGCGATCCTTGCGACGCCCGTACCCATCGCCACGCCGCATCTCTGGCGGAACGTCGGGGTGCCGGATCTGGCCGTCGACAAATCCGGCCGCGGCCGCCCCTCCCGGGGGCGGACGCGACAAGCGCGTCCGCCGGAGCGGCCGCACCCGGAGGGGCGCCGACGGTCCAGGCTGCACCCCCCTTCCTCTCCGCGCTCGCGCGCTCCGAGGAACGGCCCGGCCGAGGCGGTGCCTCGGCTTGTCGGGCCGATGCCTCGCGGGCGGGAGGCCCGCCTCGGTCAGTGCGATGTCGGCGATCGCGGCCATGAAATCCGCGCACCTCGACGGATCTGACCAGAGTGTTAACGCCGAAGACATAATCCAGCGTTACCAATCACTTGACCCCATGCGCACGCGTGCGCAGACGGCCTTCCGATGGTGACCGACCGCGCCTGGCTCGAGGGCGCCCGCATGGGTCCGCCCCTCGCCCGCCTCGAGGCCGAGGTGGCGAGCGTCCTCGCCGTCCTCTCCTCGACCGGCGCCATGCGCGTCGAGCCCGCCGCCCTCCAGCCCGCCGACGTCCTCCTCGACCTCTACGGCGAGGACATCCGCGCCCGCGCCTTCGTCACCCGCGACGAGGGGGCGGAGATGATGCTCCGCCCCGACTTCACCGTGCCGATCGTGCGCCTCCACATGGACGCCAGCATGAACGGGGCGGCGGAGCCGGCGCGCTACGCCTACTGCGGCCCGGTCTGGCGCCGCCAGGAGTGGGGCTCCGAGCGCCCCCGCGAGTACCTCCAGGCCGGCCTCGAGATCTTCGCCACCACCGACCCGGCGCAGGCCGACGCCGAGGTGATGGCCCTCGTCGTCGCGGCGCTCGGCGACGCGCCTGTCGATCTCGTCACCGGCGACCTCGGCCTCGTCCTCGCCGCGATCGAGGCCCTCGACACCTCGGACGCCCGCAAGGCCGCGCTCCGCCGCCACGTCTGGCGCCCGGCGCGCTTCCGCGCCCTTCTCCACCGCTACGGCGACGGCCAGGCCGCGGCGACCGCCGCCCGCGCCGACCTCCTCGCGGCAGAAGCCGCCGGCCGCGTCCCCGCCCTCGTCGCCGCCGCCGGCACCGCGGTCGGCCTCCGCGAGCCCGGCGACGTCGCCGGCCGGGTGGCGCGCCTCGCCGCCGAGGCGGCGACCCCGCCGCTCGACCCCGAGGCGGTCGCCGGCATCGAGGCGGTCCTCGCCATCGAGAGCGGCGCGACCGCGGCGCTCGACCGCCTCGCCGTGCTCGCCCGGCGCCTTCCCGGCCTCGAGCCCGCGGTCGCCCGCTACGCGACCCGCCTCGACGCCCTCGCCGCCCACGGCATCGCCCCCGAGCGCCTGCGCTTCGAGGCCGGCTTCGGGCGAACCTCGCTCGAGTACTACGACGGCTTCGTCTTCGGCGCCCTGCCGCGCGGCCGCGACGACCTGCCGCCGATCGCCAGCGGCGGGCGCTACGACACCCTGACCCGCATCCTCGGCCGCGGCCGGGGCATCCCCGCCGTCGGCGGCATGATCCGGCCCGAGGCGCTCGTCGCCCTGCGCGGGGGCGCGGCATGGTGAGGCTCGGCATCCCCTCGAAGGGCCGCCTCCAGGAGGCGACGATCGGCTGGTTCGCCGCCCGCGGCGTCGCCATCGCCCGCGCCGGCGGCGACCGCGAGTACCGCGGCACCGTCTCGGGGCTCGACGGCATCGAGCTCCAGCTGCTCTCGGCGGCCGAGATCCCGCGCGAGCTCGCCGCCGGCCGCCTCCACCTCGGCGTCACCGGCCAGGACCTCGTCCGCGAGGAGATCCCGCGCTGGTCCGAGCGGGTGGAGGAGCTCAGCCCGATGGGCTTCGGCTTCGCCGACCTCGTCGTCGCCGTCCCCGCCTTCTGGATCGACGTCGCCGACATGGCCGACCTCGACGCCGCCGCGGCGGAGTTCCGCGCCAACCACGGCCGGCGCCTGCGGGTGGCGACGAAGTACCTCCACCTCGTCCGCGAGTTCTTCCGCGGCCACGGCGTCGCCAACTACCAGCTCGTCGAGAGCCAGGGGGCGACCGAGGGCACGGTGAAGAACCTGACCGCCGAGGCCGTCGCCGACATCACCACGACGGGCTCGACGCTGCGCGACAACCACCTGCGCATCCTCGACGACGGGGTGATCCTCAGGAGCCAGGCGACGCTCTTCCGCTCGCACCAGGCGCCGTGGGACGCCGCCGCCGAGGCCGCGCTCGCCGCGCTCGCCGCCCGGCTCGCGACCGAGGCGCCGGCGTCGTGAGCGCCCGCTACTTCTCGAGATACATCGCCGAGTAGATCCCCGAGACGCAGAGCAGCTCGGAGCGGTCGTAGAGGTCGTTGCCGTCGCGGTCGCACTTGACGATGAAGACCGGGCTCATCTTGCGGTACTTGCGCTGGACCTCCTCGAGGGTCAGGCCCGCGGCCTGCGCCACCGCGGGCAGGGCCGCGGTCTGGAGAGCGAGCGCCATGATGGCGGCGGTGAGCAGCGTCCTCGTCATTCGCGGAGTCTCCAACGTGGGCACCGTTCCAGTGTACTCCCTCCCGCGCTTGTGCGACGAGCGAAAAGTCCCTACGCCGGCGAGGCGGGGCGCGCGTCGACGACCCTGCCGGAGAGGGAGGCCCGAGCGATGCGCGCTGCCGTCTGCCGCGCCTTCGGGGCGCCCCTCGCCATCGAGGAGCTCGCGATCGACCCGCCGGGGCCGGGCGAGGTCGCCGTCGCCGTCGAGGCCTGCGCCGTCTGCCACTCCGACATCGCCTATGCCGCCGGCGCCTGGGGCGGGGCGCTGCCCGCGGTCTACGGCCACGAGGCGGCGGGCCGGGTGACCGCGACCGGCCCGGGCGTGCGCGGCGTCGCCGAGGGCGACCGGGTGCTCGTCACCCTGATCCGCGCCTGCGGCACCTGCCCGGCGTGCGCCGGCGGGGCGCCGACCTCCTGCGCCCGCGCCTGGGACCCGGCGCCATCGCCGCTGCGCGACGCCGCCGGGGCGGCGGTGGCGCAGGGGATGAAGACCGCGGCCTTCGCCGAGGCGGTGATCGTCGACGCCAGCCAGATCGTGCCGCTGCCCGACGACCTGCCGGCCGATCTCGCCTGCCTGCTCGCCTGCGGCGTCATCACCGGGGTCGGGGCGGTCGTCAACACCGCGCGCCTGCGGCCCGGGGCGCGGGTGGCGGTGATCGGGGCAGGGGGCGTCGGGCTCAACGCCATCCAGGGCGCGGCGCTCGCCGGCGCCGCGCAGATCGTCGCCGTCGACCTCGCCCCGGGCAAGCTCGCCGACGCCCGCGCCTTCGGCGCCACCGACGGCGTCCTCGCCGGCGAGGGCGCGATGGCCGAGGTCCGCGCGCTGACCGGCGGGCGCGGGGTCGACGCGGCCTTCGTCACCGTCGGGGCGCCGGCGGCGATCGGCGGCGCCGCGGCGGCGCTCGCCGCGGGCGGGGCGGTCGTCGTCGTCGGGATGCCGCCCTCGGGCACGGTCGTCGGCTTCGACCCGACGACGCTCGCGGCGATGAACCAGCGCATCCTCGGCTCGCGCATGGGCGCGGCGGTTCCGGCGCGCGACGTGCCGTGGCTCATCGACCACTGGCGCGCCGGCCGGCTGAAGCTCGCCGAGCTCGTCTCCGGGCGCTATGCCCTCGACGACATCGAGGCCGCCTTCGCCGCCACCCGCGCCGGCACCGCGCGGCGGACGGTCATCGTCATGGGAGAGGCCCGATGAAGCTGCGCGACCTCGACGTCCTCGTCGTCGGCAATCCCCCGCCCGGCTTCGGCGGCCGCTACTTCGTCTTCGTCAAGCTGACGACCGACGACGGCATCACCGGCTGGGGCGAGGTCTACGGCGCCAGCGTCGGCCCGGCGGCGATGCGGGCGGTGATCGAGGACGTCTTCGCGCGCCACATGGCCGGCGAGAGCCCCGAGGCGGTCGAGCTCATGTTCCGCCGCGCCTACTCCGCCGGCTTCAGCCAGCGCCCGGACCCCACGGTGATCGGCGCCTTCTCCGGCCTCGAGATCGCCTGCTGGGACATCCTCGGCAAGGCGCGCGACCGCCCGGTGCACGCGCTCTGGGGCGGGCGGACGCGCGACCGCCTCCGCGCCTACACCTACCTCTATCCCGGCCCGGGGGAGGACCCGGCGGCGTTCTACGCCGACCCCGCCGCCTCGGCGGCGACCGCCGCACGGCTCGTCGCCGCCGGCTTCACCGCGGTCAAGTTCGACCCCGCCGGCGCCTACACGATCTTCGGCGGCCACCAGCCGACGCTCCCCGACCTCGACCGCACCGAGGCCTTCTGCCGCGCCATCCGCGCCGCGGTCGGCGACCGCGCCGACCTCCTCGTCGGCACCCACGGCCAGTTCACCCCCTCGGGCGCCATCCGCCTCGCCCGCCGGATCGCTCCCCACGACCCCCTGTGGTTCGAGGAGCCGATCCCGCCCGACGCGCCGCTCGACGTCGCCCGCGTCGCGGCGCAGTCGCCGGTGCCGATCGCCACCGGCGAGCGGCTGACGACGCTCGCGGAGTTCGCGACGCTGCTCCGCGCAAGCGGCGCCGGCATCCTCCAGCCGAGCCTCGGGCGGGTCGGCGGGCTCCTCCAGGCGCGCAAGGTCGCGATCCTCGGCGAGGCCTTCGGCGCGCAGGTCGCGCCCCACCTCTACGCCGGGCCGATCGCCTGGGCGGCGGCGATCCAGCTCGCGCTCTCGATCCCGAACTTCCTCCTGCTCGAGTCGATCGGCACCGGCGGCGGCTTCCACGCCGCCCTTCTCACCCGCCCGATCGCCTGGGAGGGCGGCTACGTCCTGCCGCCCGAGGCGCCGGGCCTCGGCGTCGAGATCGACGAGACCGTCGCCCGCGCCCACCCGTGGACCGGCGACCGCCTCCACCTCGAGATGAGCCCCGAGCCGCCCGAGCCCGGACGCCGGCCCTTCGCCGGCGGCTGACCCTCGCCGTCGCCGCGGGCTTTCCGCTCAGCCCTCGACGATGGCGGCGAACCCGCCGTAGATCATCCGCTCCATGCTGAACGGCACGTCCTCGCGCTCCATCTGCATCCGCGGATCGGCCATCATCCTGGCGTTGCCCTCGTCGCGCACCGCGCGCGACGGCCACTCGACCCACGCGAAGACGACGGTCTCCCCCGGCTCGAGCTTCACCGCCATCGGGAACGAGGTGACCTCGCCGTCGGGCACGTCGTCCGCCCACGCCTCGACCACCCGCGTCGCGCCGTGGTCGCGAAACACCTCCGCCGCCGTCGCGGCCATCGCGCGATAGGCCTCCTTGCGGTCGGTGCGCACCGCCATCACGAAGCCGTCCACGTAGGACATGGGGCGTCCTCCCTCGGTTCGTTCCGCGGGAGAATCCTAGCGCCCCCCGCTCACCCGTCGACCCGGATGCGGGCGTTGGTCGGATCGTAGGGGCTGTCCTCGACGATCTCGCATGGCCAGAGCCGGTCCTGCATCCGCACCTCGAGCCGCGTCCCGACCGCGGCATGCGCCGGGTCGACGTAGCCCATGCCGATCGACTTGCCGAAGGCGACCGACCAGCCGCCCGAGGTCAGGCGCCCGACCTTGGTGCCGCCGGCGTAGAGCGCCTCGCGGCCCCACGGGTCGGCGTCGTCGGGGCCGTCGACGAGCAGCGTCACGCACTTCGAGCGCACGCCCTTGGCCTCGAGCCCCTCCTTGCCGCGGAAGTCCTTGGCGAGGTCGACGAAGCGCGGCAGGTCGGCCTCGAGCGGGGTCGCGTCGCGGCCGAGCTCGGTGCCGAAGGCGCGGTAGCTCTTCTCCTGGCGGAGCCAGTTCTGGGCGCGGGTGCCGACGAGCTTCAGCCCCATCGGCTCGCCCGCCTCCATCAGCCGGTCGAAGAGGTAGTTCTGCATCTCCATCGGGTGGTGGAGCTCCCAGCCGAGCTCGCCGGTGTAGGCGACGCGGAGGGCGGTCACCGGGCACATCAGCATCTCGACGTTGCGGACGGCGAGCCACGGGAAGCGCTTGTTGCCGAGCGCCGTCGCCGGGTCGGGGTCGCGGACGAGCGTGGCGAGGAGGTCGCGCGACGACGGCCCGGCGACGGCGAAGACCCCGTACTGGGTGGTCACGTCGGCGAGATACATCGGGCCGAACTCGGCGAGCTTGTCCTCGACCGCCTTGGCGAGGAAGTCGCTGTCGTAGGCCGCCCACGCGCCGGCGGAGACGAGGTAGTAGGCGTCCGGGCCGACGCGGGCGATCGTGTACTCGGTGCGGACGGTGCCGGCGTCGGTCAGGGCGTAGGTGAGGCCGACGCGGCCGACCTTCGGCAGCTTGTTGCAGGTGAACCAGTCGAGGAAGGCGGTGGCGCCCGGCCCCTTCAGGACGTGCTTGGCGAAGGCCGAGGCGTCGATCATCCCGACGTTCTCGCGGATGGCGCGGGCCTCCTCGACGGCGTAGGGCCACCAGCCGCCGCGGCGGAAGGAGCGGCTCGCGTGGTCGTCGAAGCCCTCCGGCGCGAAGTAGTTCGGCCGCTCCCAGCCGTTGACGACGCCGAACTGCGCGCCGCGCGCCTTCATGCGGTCGTAGCAGGGGGCGGTGCGCAGCGGCCGGCAGGCCTCGCGCTCCTCGTCGGGGTGGTGGAGGACGA
>CAZEGY010000155.1:0-7698 GCA_964511815.1 uncultured Rhodovulum sp. | reverse complement strand
GAGATCTCCACCCTTCGCCACGGGGACGAACGCCGAGGCCGCCGGCAGCGTCGTGGCGCTTGCCAGAGGGTTAACGCCGCGACGGAAATTATGCTATTTCAACTGGTTAGGTAGCGTCGCACGCGTGCCACGCCGCTTGCGATCGGCCCCGGTCCACGGTTTCGCCGACATCCCTCAGACCCCGACGTAGCTCCGGAAGGCGGCGGCGTCGCGGGCGAGGCCGGCGGCGGGAAGCGTCTCGGCGACGGTGCCGCCGGCGACGAAGGCGATGCGGTCGGCGACGGCGAGGGCGGTGTCGATGCGCTGCTCGACGAGGATCGTCGCCACCCCCGTCGCCTTCAGCGCGAGGACGGTGTCGCGGATCAGCGCGATCATCGACGGCTGGAGGCCCTCGGTCGGCTCGTCGAGCAGCAGCACCTCCGGCCCGGTGCAGAGGGCGCGGGCGATCGCCAGCATCTGCTGCTCGCCCCCCGAGAGCGTGCCCGACACCTGGCGCAGGCGCTCGCGCAGCCGCGGGAAGAGGGCGAGGGCGCGCTCGCGGGTCTCGGCACCGTGGCCGCGGGTCAGGAGGCCGATCTCGAGGTTCTCCGCGACGGTGAGCTCGGCGAAGAGCCGGCGCCCCTGCGGCACCCAGGCGACGCCGCGGCGGGCGACCTCGTGGGCGGGGAGCGTGTCGAGGCGGGTGCCGTCGAGGGCGACCTCGCCGGCGGTGGCCGGCACGAGGCCGATGATCGCCTTCAGCGTCGTCGACTTGCCGGCACCGTTGCGGCCCATCAGGCAGAGCACCTCGCCGGGCGCCACCGCGAGCGAGAGGCCGCGGAGGACGCGGACCGGGCCGTAGCCGGCGTCGAGGGCGGAGACCGTGAGCGTCATGTGCCGAGGTAGGCCGCCTGCACGGCCGGGTCGGCGCGGATGTCCGCGGGCGTGCCGGTGGCGAGGGTGCGGCCGAACTCGAGGACGGTGATGCGGTCGGCGAGGCCCATGACCACGTCCATGTTGTGCTCGATGAGCAGCACGGTCGCGGTGGCGGCGATCTCGCGGACGAGGCCCTCGAAGGCGGCGATCTCGGCGTCGGCGAGCCCTTGGGTCGGCTCGTCGAGGATCAGGAGCTTCGGGCGGAGCGCGAGGCCCATCGCCACCTCGAGCAGGCGCTGGTGGCCGTAGGCGAGGGTCCCGGCCTCGGCGCCGGCGCGGTCCTCGAGCCCGACGCGGGCGAGGGCGGCGAAGACCGCGGCGTCGAGGTGCGCGGCGCCGGTGCGCTGGACCGCGAGGGCGACGTTGTCGAAGACGCTGAGCCGCGGGTAGATCGCGGTGATCTGGAAGGTGTAGGCGATCCCGAGCCGCACCCGGAGGTGGGCCGGCAGCCGGGTGATGTCGCGGCCGTCGAAGCGGATGGTGCCGGCGTCGGGGAGGAGCCGGCCGCAGAGCAGGCCGACGAGCGTCGTCTTGCCGGCGCCGTTCGGCCCGATGAGCGCGTGGACCTCGCCCTGCACGAGATCGAGGTCGACGCCCGCGACCGCCTTCAGCCCCCCGAACGCGCGGGCGAGGCCGCGGGCCTCGAGGAGCGTCACGGCAACCACGGCAGCGCCCGGGCGCGGAGCGCGCCGAGCAGGCCGCGCGGCGCGAAGACGACGACCGCCATCAGCACGAGCCCGACGACGAGGAGCGTCGCGTCGGTGACGCGCGCGGCGCCGTCGATGACGTAGAACATGAGCGCGGTGCCGACGAACGGCCCGAGGGTGGTGCCGGCGCCGCCGAGGAGCACCCAGAGCAGCGGCAGCACCGAGTACTGCACCGAGGCGAAGGTGGCGCCGGCGTAGCCGAAGAGCAGCGCGTAGGCCCCGCCCGCGGCCCCGGCATAGAGGCCCGAGACCGCGAGGGCGAGGAGGCGGGCGCGGAACGGGTCGTAGCCGAGCATCCGCGTCCGCTCGGGGTTCTCGCGGACCGCGACGAGGACGCGGCCCGCGGTCGAGCGCACGAGCGCGAGGCTGGCGAGGAGGCCGATGGCGAAGAGCCCGAAGGCGACGGCGTAGCGCGGCCCGTCGGCGGCGAGGTCGAGCGGCCCGAGGCTGCGGGCGGCGCGGGCGAGGGTGAAGCCCTCGTCGCCGCGGGTGACGCTGCCGAAGTAGAGGATCGTCAGGTAGCCGGCCTGGGCGAACATCAGCGTGACGATCATGAAGGCGACGCCGGTGGTGCGGAGCGCGAGGAGCCCGACGACGCCGGCGAGGGCGCCCCCGGCGAGAAGGCCCGCGGGCAGCGTCGCGAGCCCCGGCCACCCCGCCTGGGCGAGGAGCCCGGTCGCGTAGAGCCCGGCGGCGAAGAACAGCGCGTGCCCGAGCGACAGGAGCCCGGCGTAGCCGAAGGCGAGGTTGTAGCCCATGGCGAAGACCGCGAGCACCATGATCCGCGCGAGGTTGGTCGCGTGGTAGGCGGGCAGCACCGCGCCGAGGACGGCGAGGAGGAGAAGGACGGCGAGGTGCAGCCCGACGCCGCCGCGCCCGCTCACGCAGCCCTCCGGCCGAAGAGGCCTTCGGGGCGGAAGACGAGGACGAGCGCGACGAGGAGGGTCGCGAGGATCTTGGCGAGGGTCGGCGAGAAGAACACCGAGACGATGCCGTCGGAGAGCCCGATGAGGAGCGCCGCGACGACGGTGCCGCGAAACGAGCCGAGGCCGCCGATGATCACGACGATGAAGGAGAGCAGCAGCGGGTCGCTCCCCATCAGGTAGTGCGCCTGCTGGATCGGCACGACGAGGACGGCCGCGAGCGCGGCGAGCCCGGCGCCGAGGCCGAAGACCAGCGCGTAGACCCGGTCGACGTCGATGCCGAACGCCGTCGCCGTCTCGCGGTCCCACTGGGTCGCGCGCATGACGAGGCCGATCTTCGTGCGCGCGAGCAGCGCCCAGACCGCGGCGATGACGAGCGCGGCGAAGACGATCACCGCGAGCTTGTAGCCCGAGTAGCCGAACCACGGCAGCTGGAGGCGGAGCTCGAAGGGTGCGGCCACCGCCCGCGCCTCGGGGCCGTAGAGCGAGAGCGCGCCCTGCTGGAGGACGTAGCCGAAGCCGATCGTCGCGACGATCACCGCCTCGGGCGCGTAGCCGAGGCGGCGGAGCACGGCGCGGTCGAGAAGCACGGCGATCGCCGCGGCGACGAGCGGGCTGACGACGAGCGCGGCGACGAACCCCGCCGCCGGCACCCCCGGGATGGCGCGCGCCACGAGGTCGGCGACGAACCACGCGACGACGGCGCCGACCATGAAGAACTCGCCGTGGGCGACGTTGACGACCCGCATCACCCCGAAGACGAGGCTGAGCCCGGTCGCGGTCAGCGCCAGCGTCGCCGCCATGACGAGGCCCTCGAGCGTCGCGAGGAGGAGGAAGGGGCCGAAGGCCAAGGCGTCAGAAGCTCATCTCAGGAGCTCATCTCAGAAGCTCATGGTCGTGTAGTCGACCTCGTCGGGGTAGAGCCCGTCCTCGATCGAGGTCGTGTGCACGACCGCGAGCTTGCCGCCCTCGACCTTCGAGATGTGCTGGTGGCCGAAGACCTGGTGGGTCCTGCCGTTGAAGACCTTGTCGCCCTGCGGATGCTCGTTGCCGGCGGGCATGGCGGTGATCGCCTCGAGCGCCTCCATCACCGCCTGGCGGTCGGCCTTGTCGCGGTAGCCGGCGGCCTCCATCGCCTGCTTGATGACGAAGAGCGTCTCCCACGCCGAGAACATGTGGGCGTAGGTCGAGACGTCGCGGGGGTCGGCGACCGAGGCGCCGTTGTCGTCGACGCCGACGGCGGCGCGGTAGAAGCCCTCCCACTCCGGCGCGTCGGGCTGCTTCGTCCGCGGCTGGCCCTCCCAGAAGTGGGTGCCCTCGAGGAAGCCGAGGCCGGGGCTCGCGAGGTCGACGGCCTCGAGGCTGTCGATGAAGCCGAACATCTCCGGCTTCGCCCCCGAGCCGTAGAAGTCGCCGAGCTCCTTGACGAAGGTGAGGACGGCCGGCCCGACCATGACGTGGTAGAGCACCTCGGTGTCGTTCGGGATGCGCGGCAGGTAGCGGGTGAACGAGGTCTCGGTCGGCGGGATCGCGATCAGCGTCGCCACCTCGCCGCCCTGCTCCTTCATCGCCTCGGAGAAGAAGTCGCGGTGATCGTAGCCGAAGGCGTAGTCCGGGTAGATCATCGTCACCTTGCGCCCGAGGTTCGCCGCCACCCACGGCGCCATCGCCCGCACCTGCGACTTGACGTCGGTGATCCCGGGCTGGGCCGTCCAGCGGTTGAGGCCGGCGGCGACGTTGTGTCCCTCGGAGCAGACGAGATAGGGGATGCGGAGCTCGCCCGCGCGCGGGGCCGAGCCCATGACGACGTGGGAGAAGAGCGTGCCGAAGACGAGGTCCATGTCCTGGGCCGCGAACTTCTCGACGACCTCGGCGCCGCGCTTCGGATCGGTGCCGTCGTCCTCGAAGACGATCTCGACCGGCCGCCCGGCGATGCCGCCCGCCGCGTTGAGCACCTTCAGCGCGCCCTGCGCGGTGCGCTCGTACCACCGCCCGTAGGCGGCGCCGATGCCGGTGCGGTGGAGCTGGAAGCCGAGGCGGATCGGGGCCGAGCTCTGGGCCTGGACGTAGCGCGGCAGCCCGCCCGCGGCGGTGAGCGCGCCGGCCGCGGCGAGGCCCTTCAGCACCGTTCGACGCGGCGCGGCCGCCATCCTGTCCGTGGTCATTCCGTCCCCTTCGCTCGTCGCCCCGCCTTTCGCACCTGCGTGCGGACCGGAGAATGTGAGCAGGCGCGGCAAAAGTCCACGCGATTCCGGCGGCGCCCCACGCATGTTCCACCCGCGCGCACGGTTCTCAGCGGCGTGATCGCCTGCTACGCTCTCCGGGTTCATCCGGGGGGAACAACCATGACAAGAGCAACGTGGGCGGCTGCTGTCGCTCTGGCCGCCGCCTTTCCGCTCGCCGCCGGCGCCGAGGACAGGCTCCTCTCCGAAGCCGTCGACTTCGCCGGCACCTTCGGCTACCTCACCGCCGGCGCCCCCGGCTTCGTCATCGCCGCGGTGCGCAACGGCGAGACCGCCTTCGCCGGGTTCGGCGAGCGCGCCGACGGCAGCGGCGAGGAGCCGACCGTCGACACGATGATGCGGGTGGGCTCGATCAGCAAGGTCTTCTGCGGCGCGACGCTGGCGAGCATGGCGGCGGCGGGCGAGATCGGCCTGACCGACCGCCTCCAGGACCGCCTCGGCTGGGAGGGGGTGACGCTCCCCGAGAAGGACGGCCGGGCGCTGCGCATCATCGATCTCGCGACCCAGGCCTCGGGCCTGCCGCGCGAGGTGGAGATGACCCCGCAGCCCGCCGACGATCCCTTCGGCTACAACACCCGCGAGGCGCAGGTCGCCGGTCTCGCCGGCGATCCGCTGCTCTTCGCGCCGGGGACCGGGGCGCTCTACTCGAACTTCGGCTTCGACCTGCTCGGGGCGGCGCTCGCGAGCACCGGCGGCAAGCCCTACGCCGAGCTCCTGCGCGAGCGCGTGCTCGCGCCGAACGGCATGGACGACACCGTCTTCAACCCGCGCCCGGAGGACGCGGGCCGGCTGATGCAGGGGCACGGCTTCGACGGGGCGCCGATGGCGTGGGCGCCGACGCCCGAGACCATCGAGTGCGCCGGCGGGCTCTACACCACCCCCGGCGACATGATGAAGTGGATGGCGTGGCACCTCGACCGCTTCGCCGCCGAGGACGCCGAGATGCGGGCGATCGACCATGCCGCGTGGCTCTACCGCGACGGGCTCGCCGTGGTCTCGGGCCTCGACGACGGCGCGGGGCCGATGGACGCGATGGGGCTCGGCTGGGTCGTCAACATGGCCGACGGCGAGCGACCGCTGATCCTCCAGAAGTCCGGCGGCCTCCAGGGCATGTTCGCCTATGTCGCGCTCGCGCCGACGCGCGGGGTCGGGGTCTTCGTCGCGATGAACCAGTTCGGGGTCAACGGCTTCCCGGCGATGGTGCATGTCGCGGATCAGTTGATCGTCGCGCTGGCGCCGCGCTGAGGCCTCACCCGGCCGCGGGTGCCGAGAGCAGCCAGAGGGCGAGGACGGTGTAGCCGACCATCAGCACCGTCATCGGCAGGTGGAGCCGCGCGTCGGGGCCGGCGAGGCGGAGGGCGAGGAGCACGGCGAGGACGTGGGCGCCGAGGACGAGCGCCACCTGCGCCGCCCAGACGGTCGCGACCGCGCCGCGGTCGGCGAGGAAGCCGAACGAGACCGCGTGGTCGGAACGGCCGGGGAGGGCGGCGAGCGCGTACTGGCCGTCGGTCAGCAGCGCGACGAGGTAGTGGGCGGCGTGGTAGCCGGCCGCGATCGGCAGGAACGAGAGCGCCCAGCGGCCGGCGTCCTCCCGGAAGCCGCCGCGGCGCCCGGCGAGGGCGCGGCCGAGGGCGATGGCGCCGAGAACGAGGCCGAGGGTGAGCGGCCACGCGAGTACGAGCCCGAGGGTGTTCGGGACGGTGACGGCGGAGCGCCCGGGGAACTCGAGCGGGTTCACCCCGAGGAAGGCGAGCCAGCGGAAGGTCTCGGCGAGGCCGTCGAAGCTCACCGCGGCGAGGACGAGGGCGACGAAGGCGATGCCCGCGACCGGAAGCGGCGGCATCGCGAGGACCTGGGTGCCGGGGCGGCCGGCGAAGTGGCGGACGCGGTCCGGGCCGGCCTCGGTCCACAACGGGGCGATGCGGGCGACGAGCGCGAAGTGGAGCGAGAGCGCCTCGCCGCGGGCGGGCCAGTCCTCGCCCTCGAGGACGGCGAGGACGAGGATCACCAGCCAGTAGCCGAGGACGGCGCGGGCGAGGACGGCGGGGTCGGTCGGCGCCAGCGAGACGATCTCGAACCACGCGAAGGCGAGATACCCCGCGCAGGCGGGCCAGGCGCCGAGGCGGGCGAGACCGATGCCGCCGGTGCGGCCGAGGCGGCGGCGGAGGAAGCGCGCCGGGGCGGTCCACGGCGCCACCGGCCGCCAGAGGTCGCCGAAGGCGAGGCAGGCGAGGCTGAGGCCGACCCAGAGCACCGTCCACACCCCGAGGGTGAGGGGGTTGGCGAGCGGGTCGCGGCTCCCGAGGAACCCGCTCGCGACGAGCGCGAGGAGCACGGCGCAGCCGAGCCAGCTCGGCAGCGTCCCGGGCAGGAGGCGGGGGCGGTCGAGGAGGAGGTGCGCCCGCGGGGCGCGGCGCGGGCCGGCGCGGACGCCGATGACCGCGGTCAGCGCCACCGCGGCGCCGGCGGCCGCGATGGCCGGGCCGGTCGGCAGGGTCAGGATCACCATGCGCCCGCCGGCGTGGGCGAGCGCCGGGCCGGCGACGGCGACGAGCGCGAGGGCGAGGGCGAGCGGGGCAACGACGAGCATGTCGTCGCGGGCTTCGGCGACGGCGGCGGCGAAGTCAACCGCGGCAGTCGCCCGCCTCGCCCTTGGACGCGCCGGTGCCCGCTCCCGCCCGCGCCCGCCGGTCGAGCGGCTGTTCCGCACCTTTCCAGAGGGTTAACGCGCGAGATGTAATGGAACGATATCAAATACTTGACCATCGTCTCGCGCGCGAGACGGCACGACTTCCGTGCGGATCAGGGCCTTCTCGGAGCAGGATGTCGGGATCCGCGATCACGGGCACGCGTCGAGAGGTTTGGCGTGCCGACGCGAAGATTGCGCCCTCCGGCCGGCGGGGCTAAACC
>CAZEGY010000154.1:0-7707 GCA_964511815.1 uncultured Rhodovulum sp. | reverse complement strand
TCTTCAACCTGCTCGACGCCCGCGGGGTGATCTCGGTCACCGAGCGCCAGGCCTACATCGGCCGCGTCCGCGCCCTCGCCAAGGCCTGCGCCGACGCCTTCGTCCGCGCCGGCGCCACCGAGCCGGCGTGACCGGCCGCGCCCCGCGCCCCGAGCGCGCGCGCGAGAAGCCGGGGGTCCGTCGTCCCGCCCCGGCGCCGTCCCCGGCACGCACCGGCCGCGCGGCCGGGCACGGGCGGCGCTGACATGCGCGGCCGCACCCTCGTCCTCGGGTTCCTCGTCTTCGTCGCGGTCTTCGTCGCCGGCCTCGTCTGGACCCAGTTCTTCGCCTACTACGAGCGCCAGCGCGGCGTCGGCGCCCTCACCATCGCCGGCGAGACCGTGCCCGTCGCCGACTACGACGGCGTCGAGGCGACCTCCTCGCCGCTGAAGCTCCGCGGCTGCCTAGTGATCGACCCCGCCACCGTCGCCCGCCTCGCGCCGCCGCCGGCACCGCGGGCGACGCCGCTCAATCCGCCGTTCTGGTTCCGCTGCTTCGACGCCGGCCGCCTGACCGCCGACCTCGCCTCGGGCGCCGCGCAGGCCTACGACATCGGCCACGACCTCCCGGAGGGCTTCGACCTCGTGCTCGCCGTCTACCCCGACGGCCGCGGCTACGTCTGGCGCCAGCTCAACGAGCGTTTCGACGAGTGACCCCCCGCGCCGCCGGGCGCCGGGCCCGACCCGTTCACCCGGCGATGCGCGAGCGTCCGTCGTCGGCGCCCGGCATCTCCGGCCGCGCCGCCGGCCGGCCGTAGAGCCAGCCCTGGAGGCAGTCGATCCCGAGCGCGCGGAGCCACGCCGCGTCGGCCTCGGTCTCCACCCGCTCGGCGACCGAGATCATCTCGAAGTGTCGCGCCACCGCCATCAGGCACTCGACGAGCACCTGGGCGTCGCGGGCGGCGGCGATGCCGGCGACGAAGCTGCCGTCGATCTTGACCATGTCGAAGCGGAAGTCGCGGAAATAGCGGAAGCTCGTCGCCCCGGCGCCGAAGTCGTCGAGGGCGAAGGCGCAGCCGCTGCGCCGGGCGTGGTCCATGAAGTCGACGGTCTGGCCGGGGTCCTCCATCGCCGCCGCCTCGGTGATCTCGAGGATCAGCCGCCCGCAGGCGCCGCGGTCGCGGCGGGCGCCCTCGGCGAGGATGTCGAGCCACTCGGCATCGCCCATCGAGCGCGGCGACATGTTGATCGCGAGCCGGACGCCCGGCTGCGCGGCGAGCACGTCGAGGGCGTTGGCGAGCGCCAGCCGGTCGATGGCCCGCCCGATCGGCCCGGCCTCGACCGAGGGCAGGAAGGCGCCCGCCGGCCCGACCTCGCCGTTCGGCTGGCGCATCCGGGCGAGGGCCTCGAAGAACGCCGGGAAGCGCGGGTTCGCCGCCCGGACGACGGGCTGGTAGTGAAAGACGATCCGCCCCTGCGCCAGCGCCTGCGCCACCTTGAACCGCGACCGCGCCCCCGGCTCGACGCGGAGCTCCTCCCGGCCGGCCGGCGTGGTCACGAGCTTGAAGACGTCGATCGGCGCGGCTCGGTCCATGGCAGGCGACTCCGGTCGGGGGGCGGGGTTCCCGAACCCTAGCGGCCGGTTCCTTAAATCCTGGTGAATCGCCCCGCCCCGCCGGCTTCGGAGAGACCTCCGCAAACCCGCCCGCACCCGTGGCCGTCGCGGTGAGTGAGCGTAAGCGGCCATTTCGCACCTTTCCAGAGGGTTAACGAGCGGGGGACAATCGTTTTATATCAATGACTTCACCCCAGTCACGCGCGCGTGACGGGGCTGCCTCCGGGCGCATCGGAGCCCTTTCGCAGGGACCTCTCAGACCCCCTGCCGGGAGAGAATCCCGGCGATGTCGGCCCGCTTCGGCAGCACCCCGAACAGCCGGCCGCCACCGTCGCCGAGGCGGGTGGCGCAGAAGGCGTCGGCGACCGCCGCCGGGGCGTGGCGGAGGAGGAGCGACGCCTGGAGCAGGAGGGCCATGCGCTCGACGATCCGGCGGCCATCGGCCTCCTCGGGCGCGGCGGCGAGCTCGCGCTCGAAGGCGCGGGAGGCGGCGTCGAAGCCGGCGTCGGCGCCGCGGGCGGCGGCGAGCTCGGCCGCGAAGGCGGCGAGCGCGGCGGGCTCGCGGCGGAGGGTGCGCAGGACGTCGAGGGCGATGACGTTGCCCGAGCCCTCCCAGATGCCGTTGACCGGGCTCTCGCGGAAGAGCCGCGGCATCGGGGTCTCCTCGACGTAGCCGACGCCGCCGTGGCACTCCATGCACTCGTAGACGAAGGCCGGGTTGCGCTTGGTCAGCCAGTACTTCGCCACCGCGACCGACAGGCGCGCGAGCGCCGCCCCCGCCGCGTCCCCGGCACCGAAGGCGGCGCCGGCGCGCACCGCGAGCGCCGCCCCCGCCTCGTACTCGAGCGCGAGATCGGCGACCACCGCGCGCATCAGCGGCTGGTCGATCAGCTTCTTCTGGAACGCGGCGCGGCCGGCGACGTGGTTCGTCGCCTCGGCGAGCGCCCGGCGCATGATGCCGAGGGTCGACCCCACCGTGCCGAGGCGGGTGTGGTGGACCATGTCGATGATGACGCCGATCCCGCGCCCCTCCTCGCCGAGGAGCCAGCCGAGCGTGTCGTCGTACTCGATCTCGGCCGAGGCGTTCGAGCGGTTGCCGAGCTTGTCCTTCAGCCGCATGACCCGCAGCGCGTTGCGGGTGCCGTCGGGCAGGACGCGCGGCACGAGGAAGCAGGAGATCCCGCCGTCGGCGTAGGCGAGCGTCAGGAAGCCGTCGCTCATCGGCGCCGAGCAGAACCACTTGTGCCCGACGAGCCGATAGAGCCGCGCGCCCGCCTCCACCGGGAAGGCGCGGGTCGAGTTGGCGCGGACGTCGCTGCCGCCCTGCTTCTCGGTCATCGCCATGCCGAGGGTGATGCCCCGCTTCGCGGCGATCGGGCGAAGGGCCGCGTCGTAGCCGCCGCCGATCAGCCGGTCGATCCACGGTTGGGTGACGTCGGGCTGCCGGCGCAGCGCCGGGACCGCGGCGTAGGTCATGTTGACCGGGCACATCGTCCCGGCCTCGGCCTCGGTGAACAGCGCCAGCATCGCCATGTGGCCGACGTGCCGGCCCTTCGCGGCCGTCTCGATCCACGGCAGGTCATGGATGCGGTGCTCCATCGCGAGCGCCATCAGCTCGTGGTAGGCGGGATGGAAGCGCACCTCGTCGAGCCGCCGGCCGTAGCGGTCGAAGGGGACGAACTCGGGCGGGAAGCGGTTCGCCTCCTCGCCGAGGGCGAGCACCCGCTCGGAGCCGACGACGGCGCCGAGGTCCTCCATGCGCGCGTCGAGCCAGTCGCCGGCCTCGCGCCGGACCGCCTCGCGGAGCGCGGTGTCGGTGGCGTAGAGGTTGCGCGGCGCGAACGGGCCGGGCTGGTTGGTGACCTCGTGGGTCCCGAGGTCGGTGGCGGGAGCGTAGGAAGCCATCGCGAGTCCTCATCGCGGGAGCCGGCGTGTCGACGGACACGGGGGTCCGAGAATGCCAGCCCGACCCCGTCCCGTCGAGGCACGGGGGCGGCGATGCACGCGAGCCACACCCGTCCCTGACTGAATCCATCGGAATTTACATTCCGGGTTTCCCGGGGTTAATGAGCGGTCAGAACGCCCGACGGTCGACGTGGTCGGGTTCCCTCCACCGAAAACAGCGAGCCGCCGCTAGCCATCCGCCGAAGGAGCGGGCAACGAAAGCGGGACTCATGGGAACGAGACTGGAGAACGACACCGCCGCCCCCGGGGGCCCGGCCACGCGCGCCCGCCGCCTGCGCGCCATGCTCCTCGGCTGCACCGCGCTCATCGTCCTGCCGGCGGCCGCCTTCGCCCAGGAGGGCTTCGAGGCGGAGGACGAGGAGGTCTTCCGGCTGTCGCCGATCACCGTCACCGCCACCGCCCAGGCCGACGACGACGCCAACTCGATCGTCGCGAGCGAGCTCTGGGTCGGCGGCAAGGTCGCGACCAGCATCCTCGACACCCCGGCGTCGGTGGCGGTCATCACCCAGAAGGAGATCGAGGAGCGCAACGCCAAGACGGTCGAGGAGGTCCTCGAGTACACCCCCGGCATCGTCACCGACTACTTCGGGACCGACGACCGCAACGACTACTACCTCGTCCGCGGCTTCCAGGCCTCGACCTACCGCGACGGCCTGACGCTCGGCTCGATGCGCGGCGTCCGCGAGGAGCCCTACGCCTACGAACGGGTCGAGGTCCTGAAGGGGGCGAACTCGACGCTCTTCGGCGCGTCCGACCCCGGCGGATCGATCAACTTCGTGACCAAGACCCCGATCTTCGAGCGTTTCGGCAACGCCTACGCCCAGTTCGGCTCGTTCGACCACGTCGAGGCCGGCATCGACGTCGGCAACACCCTCAACGCCGACCAGACCTTCGCCTATCGCCTGACCGGCAAGCTCCAGGACAGCGATCTCGAGTACGACCACTCGCGCGACGACGAGACCTTCCTGATGGGCGGCCTGACCTGGGCGCCGACCGAGGTGACGTCGCTCACCTTCGTGCTCGACTACCTCGACCGCGACGGCACCCCCAACAGCGGCGGCTACCCGCTGGACCGGCTCTACGACCGCAACGACTTCTTCGGCGAGCCCGACTTCAACTATCACGACGTCGAGCGGACCACCGCCACCGCCATGCTCCAGCACGACTTCGGCGGCGGGCTCTTCCTCCGGGCGAACCTCCGCTACAGCGACCTCAGCGACGACTTCGGCTACGTCTACATCTACGACTACGCCGGGAGGACCGGCACCATCCTCGATCGCTACGCCTTCGGCACCGACAGCACCGCCGAGGAGCTGATCGGCAACGCCATCGTCCAGTACGACACCAGCTTCGCCCCGTCGATCTACAGCAGCACCCTCGTCGGCGCCGAGTACCGCGACGCCTCGACGACCAGCAGCTCGTTCTACGGCCTGGCCGCGCCGATCGACATCGCCGACCCGGTCTCCAGCGGTCGGCCCACCGACCTGCCGATCTACAGCGACCAGAGCGGCGACTACGAGACCAGGTCGCTGTTCATCCAGCAGAACCTGTCCTTCCACGACCGGGTGATCGCGACGGTCGGCGCGCGTCAGGACTGGATGGACCTGTCCAGCACCGACAACCTGTCGGGGGTCAACGACAGCGACGACTTCGCCGAGGGCTCGATCCGCGGTGCCCTGACCTACAAGGTCACCGACGAGATCTCGGCCTACGTGAGCTACGTCGAATCCGTCGCCCCGCCGGTCATCGGCGTCGAGCCCGAGCGCGGCGAGCAGTACGAGCTCGGCGTCAAGTACCAGCCCGCGGGCATCGACGCGCTGATTTCGGCGGCGGTGTTCGACCTGACCAGGAAGGACATCACCGTCCCGGTCGTGCAGGCGGACGGCAATATCGTCCAGGAGCTCGTCGGCGAGATGCGGTCCCGCGGCTTCGAGATCGAGGGCAAGGCCGAGCTTTCCGACAACCTCAGCCTGATCGCGGGCTACAGCTATCTCGACACCGAGATCGTCAGGTCGGCGCCGCTCGGCGGCGTCGACGTGTCGGGCAACCAGCTCGCGTCGGTGCCGAACGACATGGCGTCGATCTGGGGATACTACACCCTTCCCGGCGCCGGCGCCCGCGGCGACATCTCGATCGGCCTCGGGGCGCGCTATACCGGCGCGTACTACTTCAACAACCAGAACAACAACGGCAAGAGCGACCCGACGACCCTCTTCGACGCGGCCTTCGCCTACCAGGTCGCGGACAACGCCCAGCTCACGGTCAACGTCTCCAACCTCTTCGACGAGCAGCACGTCGTCGGGCGCGGCACCGCCGACTACTACAACACCGGACGCGCGGTCATGGCGGGGCTGAACTACACCTGGTGACGACGGCCGGCCCCGGCCGCCGGACGGGCACGCGTGCTTCCCGTCGGCATGAAAGCGCCCGGATCGTGATCTTTCGCGGTTTTGCGGGGCGGCGTTTTCCGACAGGGTAATGCCCGGATTCGCCGGCCGGAAGTGCCGGCGGAACGCCGCCCCGGCCTTCGCATGCGCGACGCTCCGGCCGCGCATTCGAAGGGACGCATCGAGGATCCGCCATGACCGACTTCTTCGCCCTGCACTTCGCCTTCCTGACGACCCCAGAGGGATGGGCCGCGATGGTGACACTCATCGCGATGGAGGTGATCCTCGGCATCGACAACCTGATCTTCATCTCGATCCTCACCAACAAGCTGCCGGTCGAGCACCGGGTGAAGGCGCGACGGCTCGGGATCGGCGCGGCGCTCGTCATGCGGCTCCTGCTGCTCACGACCATCGCCTACATCGTCGGGATGACGGCGCCGCTCTTCACGGCGTTCGGGCACGACTTCTCCTGGCGCGACCTGATCCTGATCGCCGGCGGCCTGTTCCTCGTGTGGAAGGCGACGAAGGAGATCCATCACACGGTGGATCCGGTGGACCACAAGGACAGCGCGGTCGGCGGCGCGGTCAGCACCACCCTCGGCGGCGCGATCTTCCAGATCCTGCTGCTCGACCTCGTCTTCTCGGTCGATTCGATCATCACCGCGGTCGGCATGACCAATCACCTGGCGATCATGTACATCGCGGTCCTCGTCGCGATCACGGTGATGCTGGTGGCGGCGACCCCGCTCGCGAACTTCATCGAGAAGAACCCGACGATCGTGATGCTGGCGCTCGGCTTCCTGCTGATGATCGGCATGACGCTGATCGCCGACGGCTTCGGCTTCCATGTGCCGAAGGGCTACATCTACGCGGCGATGGGCTTCTCGGCGCTGGTCGAGGGGCTGAACATGCTGGCGCGGCGGCGGAGCGGACGCGGCGCCGAGCCGGAGAGGCCCGACACCGATGCGTCCGGGCATTGAGGGGGGACCTTCGCGAGCGGCCGGCCGGGATTGGTCGGCCGGGGCTGGTCGGGGCGACTGGATTCGAACCAGCGACCTGCGGTACCCAAAACCGCCGCGCTACCAGGCTGCGCCACGCCCCGACGCCGTTCGCTCTAGCGCAGCGGCGGCGGCGGCGGAAGCGGAAAGGCTCAGTCGCAGGGCCAGGCGGCGGTCGCCTGGTCGAGCGCCGGGTGGCGGATCGTCGCCCCCTCCTCGATGCCGAGCTCCCGCGAGAGGCCGCCGTTGATCTCGAGGACGTAGCGGATGTCGCTTCCGCCCGGAATCGGGGTCTCGTCGTGGGGGGTGGCGTCGACCTTGATCGCCGCGAGCCGGCCGCTGCCGTCGAAGAAGAGCATGTCGAGCGGAATGAGCGTGTTCCGCATCCAGAACGCCACCGGCTGCGGCCGGTCGTAGACGAAGAGCATCCCCGAGAACTTCGCCATCGACTCGCGGAACATCAGCCCCTCGGCCCGCTCGGCGTCGTCGTCGGCGACCTCGACGGTGAAGCGCAGGGTCGAGTCGCCGTCGCGGAGGTCGAGGACGGCGGGCGCGCACGCCTCGGCGAGGGCGAATCGCGGCAGGACGAGGAGCGCGACGAGGACGAGGAGCCTAGACACTGGCCTCGCCCGCCATCCGCATCCGGACGACGTAGTCCCAGCTCCGCACCTCGTAGACCATCGGCCCGCGCGGCCCGGCGGTCACCCGCACCGCCAGCACGTCG
This sequence comes from uncultured Rhodovulum sp., assembly GCA_964511815.1. Classification (GTDB taxonomy): domain Bacteria; phylum Pseudomonadota; class Alphaproteobacteria; order Rhodobacterales; family Rhodobacteraceae; genus Amaricoccus. Next base: position 40 of record CAZEGY010000154.1, on the reverse strand, counting down.
CCGGCCACCACCTCGCCGTAGCCGTACTGGCGCAGGGTCT
>CAZEGY010000153.1:0-7761 GCA_964511815.1 uncultured Rhodovulum sp. | reverse complement strand
CGTCGTCGCTCCCGGTGCGGCGACAGGGGCAGGCATAGCCGCGGCGGCGAGGAGGGTGGTGGCGGCATCCGGCGCGCCCTCGTCACCGGCGCCGGCCTCGCCTTCGGCCAGCACCGCGTCGAAGGCGTCGCGGGTCGCGCTGTCGGGAGCGGGGCCGGCATCCGGGCGGGTCGCCGGGCGACGCGGCGCGGCGGGGGCGGGCTCCAGGACGATCATCGGTGCTCCACGGGCGAGGGGACGCGCCCCTCTTCGGCCGAAAGCCTTACGATTCGTTTACCGGCACCGCCGATGACTGGACCGTCCGACACCTGCGGAGACGCCACCGATGGAAATCCAGCCGCTCGCCCTCGCCGGCGCCCGCCTGCCGGCGCGGCCGCAGCCGAGCGACGCCGAGCTCCGGGCCGCGGCGGAGTCGTTCGAGGCGAGCTTCCTCGCCGAGATGCTGTCCCATGCCGGCCTCAACGCCATGCCGGCGGGCTTCGGCGGCGGGGCGGGGGAGGAGGCGTTCGCGAGCCTCCTGACCGAGCGCCACGCCCGCCTCCTCGCGGAGCGAGGCGGCGTCGGCCTCGCCGAGCGGATCTTCGACATCCTCAAGCAAGGGACGCGCGCCCCATGATCGCCCACCTTCTCGCCACCACGCGCTACGCGCGGGTGCTGCGCCTGCTCGACCTCGAGCGCAAGCTCATCCTGAACGGGCCGCTCGCCGGGCTCGCCGGCATCGTCGAGCGGCGCGAGGCGGCGCTGGCCGAGATCCTCGACACCGAGACCGAGCTCCCCGAGGCGTTCATGGTCGCGCTCAAGACCCGGGCCGAGCGCAACGGCCGGCTGCTCCTCGCCAGTCTCGCCGGGGTCAAGGCCGGTGCCGTCGAGATCGCCCGCATCGCCGCGGTCGGCGACCGGCTGCAGACCTACGCGCCGGACGGCGCCCGCGTCGACGCCACGCCGCCGACGGTCACCCGCGACGAGCGCGCCTGAACCGGAGCCCGGCCGAGGTCGCAATGCCTCTGGTGCCGGGGCCCCGCCGATGACAGGATGTTCCCGTTCGGTTCCGATCGGGAGGTGGCGGGGAGACATGGCGCGGCGGGCGGGAACGGCCGATCTGCCGCTGCACGGCGGCCGGGTGCCGGCGTGGCTCGCCGAGCGCATGGCCCGGCTCGGCGCGGTAATCGCCGAGGCGATCGTGCTCGAGTACGGGCGCGACGAGTTCCTCCGCCGCCTCGCGCACCCGTTCTGGTTCCAGTCGTTCGGGGCGGTGATGGGGATGGACTGGCATTCGTCGGGCGTCACCACCAGCGTCCTCGGCGCGCTGCGCCGCGGGCTCGCGCCCCGGGAGCGCGAGCTCGGGCTCCGCGTCTGCGGCGGACGCGGGCGGCAGTCGCGGCTGACCCCGGCACAGCTCGTCGCCGCCGGCGAGCGCACCGGGCTCGACGGCGCCGCGCTCGCGCAGGCGAGCCGGCTCGTCGCCAAGGTCGACAGCGCCGCGGTGCAGGACGGCTACGAGCTCTACCTCCACGGCTTCGTCCTCGCCGACGACGGGCGATGGGTCGTCGTCCAGCAGGGCATGAACGGCGCCAACGGCTATGCGCGGCGCTACCACTGGCTCTCCGAGGGCCTCGCGAGCTTCGTCGAGGCGCCGCACGCGGCGATCGACGGGCGGAGTGCGGGGAGCATCGTCAACCTGACCGACCGCCGGGCGGCGCCGGCGCGGGCGGCGCAGACCGCGCTCCTCCGCGACCTCGGGCCGGACCGGATCGCGGCGGAGGTCGCCGCTCTCGAGCGGCGTCCGCCGCGGGCGGCGCCGGAGACGCCGCTCCTGCCGCACCTCGTCATGCCGGCGCACCACGACGTCCGGCCGAAGGACGTGACGATCCGCCGCCTCCACGGCGCCCTCGCCGCGGCGGCCGACCGCGGGCCCGGGGACTTCGCCGAGCTCCTGCTCGTGCCCGGGGTCGGGGCGCGGACGGTGCGGGCGCTGGCGATGGTCGCCGAGGTCGTCCACGGCACGCCCTGCCGCTTCGCCGATCCGGCGCGCTTCTCGCTAGCCCACGGCGGCAAGGACCGGGCGCCGTTCGCGGTGCCGACCGCGGTCTACGACCGGACGATCGCCACGCTCAAGGCCGCGGTCGGCCGCGCCCGCCTCGGCGACGACGAGCGGATGGCGGCGATCCGCCGCCTCGACGCCGAGGCGCGGCGGCTCGAGCGCGGCGCCACCGGCCCGGATCTCGACGCCCACGTCGCCGACGAGCGCGCGCACTCCCACGCGTGGGGCGGCCGCAGCGTCTTCGGATGGGAGCCTCCGACCGCGGGCGCGCGCGCCGCGCGGCCCGACACCGGCCGCGGCTGAGCCGCTCGCCCCGTCACCCCGGGCAAGGGCTGGCCGTCGCCGCCGCCCGGACCCCCCGGCCCGACCTCTCGCGGAACGCCCGAGCCGCGTCAGTGCGCGCCGGCGAGGCGGGAGAGGACGCGGGGCGCGGCGAGGACGGCGTAGGACTCGCGGGTGTCGAGGCGGTCGAGCGGCAGGGTGTCGTCGATCTTGAGGAGCGCGCTCGCGAGCGCGGCGTCGGGGGTTCCGCGCGGGCGGCTCGTCGGACCGTCGATCCAGGCGAGGTGGCGCTCGAGCGCCTCCGGGTCGGCGAGGAGCGCCCCGATGTCGGCGGGCGGACGGGCGCGGGCGCGAAGATCCTCGGCGACGCGGTCGGCGGCGCCGACGATCGGCGGCGCCTGGCGTTCCTCGGGGGTGAGGAGAAGGCCGAGGCGCGCGAGGCCGCGGCCGACGCGGGCGTTGCCGACGAACGCCGAGAGCGGCACCGCGAGGACGAGGCCGACGAGTGCAGGGCTCATCCACGCGAGGAGGCGCCACGAGATCGCCCCGGCGGCGACCCCGAGGATGATGCCGATCAGCATGTGCCGGCGGTGGAAGCGCCAGAGGATCGACCACGGCACCCGGTCGCTGTCGCGGGCCTGGGCGCCCCAGCCGCTGTCGCGGCCGGTGACGATCTGGATGACCGAGCTCGTCTGCACCAGCATCATGATCGGGGCGACGAGGGCCGAGAGCAGGATCTCGACGAGCAGGCCGAAGACCGTGGCGATGCGCAGGCCGCGCGCGCCGTCCTCGCCCATGAAGGCGGTCGTGCCGAGGATCTTCGGCAGGTAGAGCACCAGCATGCAGAGCCCGAACAGCGCCATCGCGCGCTCGGGGTCGATGCGCGGCCAGTCGGGGAAGAGCGAGAAGCGGTCGGGGAAGAAGTCGGGCGGCACCAGCGCGGCATGGAGCGCGAGCGACATGCCGGCGAGCAGGAACAGGAGCCAGAGCGGCGAGGCGAGGTAGGACATCACCCCCATGAACAGGTGGAGCCGGCTCAGCGGATGGAAGCCGGCGGTGCCGAGGAGGCGGGTGTGCTGGAGGTTGCCCTGGCACCAGCGCCGGTCGCGGGCGGCGAGCTCGAGCAGGTTCGGGGGCGCGTGCTCGTAGCTGCCGGCGAGGTCGTCGGCCATGCGCACCGCGTAGCCGCCGCGGCGGATGAACGCCGCCTCGACGAAGTCGTGGCTGAGGATGAGCCCGCCGAAGGGGGGCTTGCCGGCAAGCTCGGGCAGCCCCGCGTCCTCGGCGAAGGCGCGGGTGCGGATCATCGCGTTGTGGCCCCAGTAGTTGCCGGCGTTGCCGAACCACGTCCGCAGCCCGCGGACGAGCACCGGCCCGTAGATGCGCGCGGCGAACTGCTGGACGCGGCCGATCGGGGTTACCCCGCCGATGAGCCGCGGCGAGGTCTGGAGGATGCCGATGGTCTCGTCCGCCTCCATGCGGCGGGCGAGCTCGATGATGGTGTCGGCCTCCATCAGGCTGTCGGCGTCGAGGCAGAGCATCAGCGGATACGCCCCGCCCCAGCGCGTCACCCAGTCCTCGACGTTGCCGGCCTTGCGGCGGAGGTTGCGCGAGCGGTGGCGGTAGTAGAGCCGGTGCCCGACGACCGGATCGGCACGGGCGGCCTCGACGAGCGCCTGCTCCTGGAGCCAGACGCCGGGGTTGGTGGTGTCGGAGAGCAGGAAGAGGTCGAAGGCGTGGCCCTCGCCCTTGGCCTCGAGGTCGTGGAGCATGGCGACCGCGGCGCCGAGGATGCGCGAGGCGTCCTCGTTGTAGGTCGGCATCAGCAGCGCGGTGCGCCCGGCGAGCGGCTTGCCGGTGCTCGCGGGCGCGACCGGCCCGAGCAGGAAGCCCATCAGCGGGGAGATCGCGCCGAAGACGATCCAGACGATGTTGATGACGAAGAGGACGAGCATGACCTTCTCGACTCCGGTCAGCCCGCCGATCGACAGCACGAGCCACATCTGGTGGACGAGCACTGCTGTGAGCGCGAGCGTGCCGCCGAAGAGGACGACGCGGGCGAAGCCCACCGACGGCTCGCCGGGCAGCCGGTCGCGGCGGTCGCGGTCGTAGCTGCGCAGGCTCTGCTCCGGCATCTCGACGGGTGCCGTCGACGGCAGCGGCGCCTCGGCCGCCGCCGTCCCGTCGGAGGTCGTCCCGTCGGCGGTGGCGACGGTCAGGTGCTCCATCGGTAGACCCAGGTTTCGGCGATCGGCCGGTCGCCCGAGCGCAGGTCGATGCGCATCTCGACCTGGGGGGCGCCCCCGGGGTCGAGGTCGAACTGGAGGCGGAGGCCGCTGATCTCGGGGTTCTCGGTGATGATGGTGTCGACGAGCGCGCCCGGGTTGGCCTGCGCCGCGACCTGCACGGCGGAGGCCCGGATCGGGTTCGAGGCGTCGCCGGCGAAGTCGATGACGAATCGCCGCCGCCCGTCGGGCGCCGCGCCCGAGAGGGTGCGCACGACCCGGAGCAGGCCGCTGAGGTCGGGCACGTCCCAGCCCCAGGTCAGGCGGTAGGTGAGCGAGATCTCGTTGCCGGCAGGCACCGGGCTCGCCGGGCGCCAGTAGGCGACGATGTTGTCGTGGACCTCGTCGTTCGACGGGATCTCGACGAGCATGACGTGGCCCTTGCCCCAGGCGCCGATCGGCTCGATCCAGACGCTCGGCTTGCGGTGGAACTGGCTCGTCAGGTCCTCGTAGGCCTCGAAGCGCTTCTCGCGCTGGATGAGGCCGAAGCCGCGCGGGGCCGAGTCGGAGAAGGCGCTGATCTGGAGAAGCCGCGGCGAATGCAGCGGGCGCCACAGCCGCTCGTCCGAGCCGTTCCACATCGCGAGGCCGTCGGCGTCGTGGACGGCGAGGCGATAGTCGTCGTGCTCGCCGACGTCCTTCGAGTCGAAGAGGAACATCGAGGTGAGCGGCGCGAGGCCGAGGTGGGTGATCTCGGCGCGGGCGAAGATCGTCACCTCGACGTCGATCTGGGTGACGTCGCCGGGGCGGAGGGTGAAGCGGAAGGCGCCGGTGGCGCTCTGGCTGTCGAGGAGCGCGTGGGTGACGATGCGGTCGCCGTCGGGCGGCTCGATCCAGTGGGCGCGGAAGAAGGGGAACTCCTCGCCCTGGGCCTCGCCGGTGCCGATCGCGAGCCCGCGGGCGCTGGTGCCGAAGACCTGGGCGCGCGAGATCGCCCGGAAGTAGCTCGCGCCGGCGTAGGAGGCGAAGGGCACCATGACGTCGGGCTGGTTCAGCGCCGACAGCACCCGGAACCCCGCGAAGCCGCCGGGCATCGCGTCTGCGGCGGGCGGCGCGACGTTGCCGAGGTTGAAGAGGTCGGGGTCGTAGGGCACCGCCTTCGGCTGGCCGTCCTCGATCACGTAGATCTCGACGGGCACGGCGTAGACGAAGCCCGGATGGACGAGATCGACGGCGAAGCCGGTCGGCGGCTCGATGAAGAAACGTTGGTCGTCGCGGAAGCGGATGGCGTTGTAGTCCCCGGCCGGCAGCGAGGTCAGCGTCTCGGGGAGCGCGTCGGGCGCCTTGAACGGCTCGGCCGCGAGCTTGCGCGCCCGGTCGAGCACCACCGAGCGGCTGAACTCGCCCTCCGCGTTCTGGGCGAACGCCCCGCGCGCGCCCGCCGCGAGCGACAGGGCCGCCGCCGACGCCAAGAAGGATCGCCGCTGCATCATCGCGCCGGAAAACGCGGGACTGCTGCCACGGCTGTCGTCATACCTCACCCACACGACTCCGAAGTGCCGATTCTGCATCGGCCGCCCCTTATGCTGCAACCGCACGATAACAGTATAGGCCCCCGCTGGCTGCAAGGCACCAGCCCCCGGCTTCCGGGGCGGCATGGCCCGACGAGCAGGTTCCGGCCGACCTTCGGGGACACGGTGCGGCTCCCCGTCGCGGGCCAACGCCCGGCCCCGGGGCGGGTTGCATCGCCGCGGAACCGCCCGACCCGCGCCCGAGTCGCGTGCGGTGCGGCCGCGTGACGCGGGTCCGGACGAATCGCCGGACGCGCGCCCCCTACAGCGTGCCGCTGCGCCGGAGCGGCGCGCTGACCGGGACCGGGCGCGGGTCGTCGTGGAGCACGGCGTACTCGGGCCACGCCCGCTCGGCCTCGACCAGCCGGGCCATCGCCTCGGGGATGTAGGTCCGCGTCAGCGGCACCCGCTCCTGGCGATGCGCGGCCTGGAGGTGCACGACGTGCATCTGGTCGTAGCGGAAGGCGCTCTCCGAGCCGGCGAGATAGAACTCCCACATGCGGATGAAGCGCTCGTCGTAGAGCTCGAGAACCCGCTCGCGCTGGGCGAGGAAGCGCTCGCGCCAGGCCTTGACGGTGTCGGCGTAGTGGAGCGACAGGATCTGGATGTCGCGGATGACGAGGCCCGAGTTCTCGACCGCGGGCGTGACCTCGGAGAGCGCCGGAATGTAGCCGCCGGGGAAGATGTACTTCTCCATGAACGGCTGGTTGTAGCGCGCCTTCGCCGTCTGGGCCATCGAGTGGAGGAGCATCACCCCGTCCCGGCGCAGGAGCCGGGCCGCGGTCTTGAAGAAGACCGGGTACTGGCGGAGGCCGACGTGCTCGAACATGCCGACCGACACGACGTTGTCGAAGGCGTCGGTGATCTCGCGGTAGTCCTGGAGGCGGAAGCTCACCCGGTCGGCGAGGCCCGCGGCGTCGGCGCGCGCCCGGGCGACGCGGAGCTGCTCCTGGCTGAGCGTGACGCCGACGACCTCGGCGTCGCAGACCCGCGCGAGGTAGAGCGCCATCCCGCCCCAGCCGCAGCCGATGTCGAGGACGCGGGCGCCGGGGCGGACGAGGAGCTTCGCCGCGATCAGCCGCTTCTTGGCGAGCTGCGCCTGGTCGAGGCTCATGTCGGGTCGCTCGAAATAGGCGCAGGAGTACTGCATGTCGTCGTCGAGGAAGAGCCGGTAGAGCCGCTCGTCGAGGTCGTAGTGATGGGCGACGTTGGCGCGCGCGGTCCTGAGCCCGACCGCCCGGGCGATCGGCGCGTCGGTGACGCTGCGGCGGAGGTGCTGGAACCACGCGCCCGGGGTCAGGACCTCGGGGCGGGTGTTTGCCTTGGCGAGGGCGATGAAATCGTAGATGTCGCCCTCCTCGATCACGAGCCGGCCGTCCATGTACATCTCGGGCGCCCTGAGCCCGGGATCGAGGACGATGGCGCGAAGCGCGGCCTTGTCGACGATGCGGACCGCGAGCGTCGCGCCGACCCCGTCGCCGTAGTGCTCGGTCCGGCCCGAAGGGTAGGTGATCCGGAGATTGCCTTCGGTGATCTCCCTGCCGAGGATTCCGTGAAGTACGTTTTCGATCATCGTATTCGGCTTCTGAACTGACCCGTTCACCTAGCTAGCGCCGCTCCGGCGGCTTGCCAACAAATCGTG
>CAZEGY010000152.1:0-7808 GCA_964511815.1 uncultured Rhodovulum sp. | reverse complement strand
ACAGCCAGGACGGGGTGATCCCCGGCGAGGGCTCGCAGTTCGGCTTCGGCGCCACCACCCAGAGCTTCTTCTTCTCGCCAAAGACGCCGACCGAGGCCGGGCTGATCTGGGGGGTCGGACCGGCCTTCCTGATCCCGACCGCCACCGATGGCATCGCCACCAACCAGTGGGGCGCCGGGATCACCGGCGTCGCGCTGATGCAGCGGCACGGCTGGACGGTCGGCGGGCTCGCCAACCACATCTGGTCGCTGACCGGCGACGCCGAGGACGGCGACATCTCGGCGACCTTCCTCCAGCCCTTCGTCAGCTTCACCACCCCCAGGGCGACCTCGTTCACCCTCAACACCGAGTCGACCTACGACTGGGAGAACGAGGCGTGGTCGGTGCCGATCAACGCCATCGTCGGGCAGGTCGTGAAGGTCCACCGGCTGCCGGTGCAGCTCTCCCTCGGCGCCCGCTACTGGGCGGAGTCCCCGGAAGGGGGCCCGGACGACTGGGGCGCCCGCTTCCAGGTCACGCTGCTGTTCCCGAAATAGCCCGCCGACGAACACCCCCGGCCGGCCGTCGGGCTTCGCGTCCGCGCCCCGACGCCGCGGCCGAGGTCTACTTTCGCGGATTGGCCACGCGGGCGACGAGCTTCATCTCCACCGGCCCGGCAGGTTCGACCTCCAGGTGACGGAAGGTGAACACGCCGACATACCCGTCGCGTGCGAGGCTTCCGTCCTTGTCGCGCTGGACGACGACGCGATCGGTCTCCCGGAGCCGCGCGACGTAGTCCAGGTAGCGCTTGCTGCCGACGTCGATGCCGACCATCGGATCGCGATAGGCGTCCTTGCCGGTCCACCAGGTGTCGTGAATGACGGCGAGCGGCTCGCCTTCGACGTCGACGATCCAGTCGCCGCGACCGCCGGTGATCGCCACCGACCGGACGGTGTTTCTCTCTGGTGTGGGTTTCTTGGCCATTGCGTTCTCCATCATCCGGTTCCCGTTTCCGCGTCCGTTCCCGGCGCAGCGAGACATGTCCTCGCAGAAGCGCCGCCACGTCGGACCGCCGCCGGCGCTGCGCGCACACGGATCACGCGGTGTCGCGGTCGATCAGTCTGGCGAGGTCGCCGAGAGCGCGCTCGACGAGCTTCTTGCGCCGCTCGTCCTGCGCGTCGGCGGTGGTGGCGTACTGGCGGATCAGGTACTGGGCCTTGGCCGCGGCCTCGATCCAGGTTTCCGCCGGCGTCGCGAGCAGCTGCGCCTCCAGCTCCTCCTGACGGCGCTGCAACGCGGTCCGGTCGGTCTCGAACTGCTGCATCGCGTGACGTCGGATGTCGGTGGCGATCTTGCCCGCCGAGCTGCGGTGGCCGTCGAGGTCGATGGGGTCGTCGTTCATACGATCTCGTCCGTCCAGACGCGGAACCCGGTCAGCTCGTTCGGCCCGAACGTGTGGGTCAGCGGCACGTCGGCGGCGTCGCGCCCGCGCGCGATCAGGATGCGGCCGATCCGCGGGGTCTCGTTGCGCGGGTCGAACACCCACCAGCGCCCGCTTAGAAACACTTCCATCCAGGCGGCGAAATCGCCCGGGGCGTGGGGCGGCGGCTCGCCGATGTCGCTGAGATATCCCGTGCAGTAGCGCGCCGGGATGTTGAGGCAGCGGCAGAAGGCGATGGCGAGATGGGCGAAGTCGCGGCACACGCCGCGCCGCTCGGCATAGGTCTCCGAGGCGGTGCGCGTGGAGCTGGCGTGTCCGTAGCCGAACTCGACGTGCTGGTGAACGAAGGACGAGATGGCCCGGACCCGCGCCCAGCCGGGCGGCGTCGACGCGAACAGCCCCCATGCGACCTCCGTCAGGCGGTCGGTGTCGCAGTACCGGCTCGGCAGGAGGCACGAGAGCGTGTCGTGCGGCAGTTCCTCGACCGGGTGCTGCGCGGCAGCCGGGTTCTGCGGATCGGCATGGCCATCGTCGCGGAACACGCCATCGGTGGCGAGGACGAAGGGGCCGGCGGGGGCGACGAGGCGCGTGCACCAGTTGCCGAAGCCGTCGCGATAGCTGTCGATGGGAACGGCCGGCGTGGTGACCAGGTAGTCGGGACGGTCGAGGTCGGCGAAGCGGGAGAAGTGCACGTTCAGCAACGCGATCATCGGTGTCGGTTGGGGCAGCGCGTAGCTCAGTTCGCAGCCCAACCGAATCCGCATGCTCGCTCCTCGCTCTCGCCCAGACTGTCGGCGTCCCTCCGTGCCGCTGCCTCCGAGTCGCGCGCAGGCCTTCGCCAGACTCGAATTGGCCCGCACCGGGCACAGTGGCCCAGTCCGACTCCATCGGAATCTCCGCATGCTTCTAGGATGCTGCCTCGGCGAGTTCGCACCGACAAGCGGCGGCCAGTTCGCCTTCTCAGGACCTGAGACCAGACATGGGAACGATCACGACGGCTTTCAAGGCCGTCGAGGTCGTCGGCCCGGCGAACGGATTGCGCCTCGGGGCCGATACGGCCTTGCGGGCCGCCGATCGCCGGCGGCCCGCAAGGGACGTGGTCTCGTTCGGCGGCCGTCTCGTCGGCGCCATGCCCGGGGCGCAGGGCGCCCGCCGGTCAGGCGCGGGCCGGGAGATCCTTGTCGAGCCACTCGCCGTAGAAGGTGTCGATGTCGGGCTCGAAGTCGTGGATCACCGGATACCACGGCGTCGGCGCCTCGACGTCGAGGAGGTCGCCCGAGAGCGGGCAGAAGTACTCGCGGATCACCTGCCAGTCGGTCGAGGGCGCCATCAGGCGGGGGTAGAGCTCCTCCATCTGCTCCGCCGTCTCGCGCACGCGGATGCGGGCGTGCAGCTTCCAGTTCTCGTTCCAGGCGCAGAAGTCGTGGCCGGCGAAGCTGCGGACCACCCACTTGTTGTCCGACTTGCGCTGCACGATGAAGAGCTTCGGCCCGAGCGGCAGGATGATCGGATCGTCCCACGGCACCTGCTCCTGCAGGATCTCGAGGTAGATCTCGAAGCGCTCGCGGTCCTTCGGGGTCGAGAGCATGGTCTGGAGCGTGTCGCGGTCGATCTTGCCGTCGACCAGATCCTTGATCTTCGCCTTGGTGTAGGCCATTTCCGGGTCCTCCCGAACAGGATGTGAGATGGGGCAGGCGGGCCGCGCCCCGGAGAGCGGGCGCGGCCCGGTCGGGCGCTATTCCTCGACGAACTGGACGGTCTTGACGTCCGGCAGCTCGGAGAGGTCCATGGCGTACTCGCGCCCGTACGACGGGATCGGCAGGTCGGCCTCGTCGAGCTTCCAGTCGTCGGGCAGGCTCCAGAACTCGCGGAACTCCTTCTCGAACCGCGGCCCGAGCTTGAAGGAGGCGGCGAACATCTGCTGCACGTGGACGCCGGCGTCCTTGGCGAGGATCTTCTCGCGCTCGCCCTTCATCCACTCCGCGGTCGGCACCGACTCCGCCAGGCGCGCCTTGCGGATCTCCGCCCGCCGCGCCTCGGTCGCCGCCTCGTCGACCCCCTGCATGCCGTCGCCGGCCGGCTTGAGGATCACGCCGTAGACGCTGTCGGCGAAGCGCGGCACCAGGTAGCCGCCGTTGACGTCGTCGGCCACCGCCTGCGGCTCGCGGTCGAGCGGGTCGCCGAAGCCCGGACCACCCCGCATGTAGTTGAGGTAGAGGTCGTAGTCCTTGAACATCGCCTCGGTGGTGATCGCCTGCTTGTCGCGCTTGATCCGCGCGCCCTCGAGCATCCCCTCGTAGGTCGGGTTGCCGGGGTCGGTGTCGCCGCCGAACGGGATCGGCGCGCCGCTGGCGATCTTCTCCTCGAGCCCGGTGTCGTGCGCCTCGAAGCGATAGCCCGAGGCCGCCGGGTAGCCGCCCATCAGGCCCCAGTCGGAGCTGATGTGGCCGTTGCCCATGAAGAACATCGTCCAGTCCTTGGCGTTCCAGACCATGCGCAGGCTCTCGAAGCCGCAGCCGCCGCGGTACTTGCCCGCGCCGCCCGACGACGCCTTGATCTGGCGCCCGAGATAGAGGAGCGGCTCGGCGAGCTCCCAGATCTCCATGTCGCCCATGTCGCCCTCGGGGTTCCACACCGCGGCGGCGTGGCTGATCCCGTCGGAATGGGCCGAGGCGCCCACGCCGTTGGCGGCGCATTCGAACGAGTTCACCGCATGGATCTCGTCGTACTGGTTGAAGCCGCCGCCCTGCAGCCAGTTCGAGGTGTTGGCGTTGCCGGCGTTGACCTCCTCGAGATAGCCGCGCCCGTAGTAGGCGCGCGACAGGCCGCGCCACAGCGCCGTCCACGACGAGACCAGGAAGTGCCACGAGTAGGCGAAGGCCACCCGCCGGTCGTTCGGGTTCATCCAGGTGCCCTTGGGCAGCCGGAACTCGGTGCCGTAGGCCGCGCCGTCGTTGATCATCTCGGTCGGGATCAGCGACTGGGTCATCATCACCCAGATGCCGGAGGTGAAGCTCACCTGGTGGGCGTTGTAGGTGTGCCACCCCCAGCGGCTCGACCCCTCGAAGTCCAGTCGCCAGGTGCCGTCGCCGCGGATGGTGATCTCCGACGGCGTGTGCATGATCGTGTCGAGCTTGGCGAAGTCCGACGGCACCCGCACGTCCTCGTGGGCGTAGGGGACGTCGACGAAGCCGACCTGCCGGTACTTGCCGGGGATGGTCATCGCCTTGATGCGGGCCTGGAGGCCGATGCGGCCGTGCTCGACCGACTCGTAGGCGAACTTCCAGTAGGACTCGATGCCCTCGTCGGCGATCACCTCCTCGACGAGCTTGCGGATCATGTGGCAGCCGGCGACGCGGGTGCGCTCGTCGAGCATCCAGTAGCGCGTGGTCCTGACCGCGCGCTGGCTCTCGTGCAGCCAGTCGCGCAGCAGGGTGTCGTTCTGGCCGATCTTGCGGCAGGTGATCGAGTAGCCGTCACCGAAGCGCTGCACCTGGCCCGTGGTCATCGAGCCCGGGCCGACCGCGCCGGTGTCGATGACGTGGGTGACGCCGCCGACCCAGCCGATCAGCTCGCCCTCGTGGAAGATCGGCACGATGGTGTGGATGTCGCAGGGGTGGACGTTGCCGATCAGGCTGTCGTTGTTGCAGAAGATGTCCTTGTCCGCGATGCCGGGATTGGACTCCCAGTCGTTCTCGATCATGTACTTGATCGCCGCGCCCATGGTGCCGACGTGGATGATGATCCCCGTCGAGGTCAGGATGGCGTCGCCGGCGGCGTTGTAGAGGGTGAAGCACAGCTCGCCCTCCTGCTCCACGATCGGGCTGGCCGCGATCTTCTTCGAGGTCTCGCGGGCGTCGACGATGCCGGCGCGGAGCCGCGAGAAGAGCTTGTTGTACTTGATCGGGTCGCTGTCGCGGAGCTCGAGCCGGCGCAGGCCGGCGTAGTGCTTGCTGCGCTTGGTCGCCTCCATCAGCCGGTCGCGATGCTGCTTGAGCGTCTCGCCGCCGCGGACGATGCCGCGGGTGGGTTCGATCGTCGTCTGGACGTTCATGGGTTCAATCCCTCCCTGATCCTCAGACTTCCTTGAGGTGGAACAGCCGGTGGCCGTCGAGCCAGGTCTCGAAGCCGTCGGGCACGACGAAGGTCGTGGCGTCGGATTCGATGACCGCCGGGCCGAGGATGCGGTTGCCCGGCTGCAGCGACTCCATGTGGTAGAGCTGCGCGTCGACCCACTTCTTCTTGCGGTAGAACTTGCGCGTCCCGAGCTTGGCGCTCTCGGGCGGGGTCTCGCCGACTTCGTCCTCCTTGGGGATGCGCGGCTTGGGGATCGGCACCGTGCCGCGCATGATCGCGCCGGTGACCGAGTAACCGAGCTCGGGCGAGCGCGCCGAGGCGGCGTAGACCCGGCCGTAGGTGTCGTTGAAGGCCTCGACCACCTTGTCCCAGTCCTCGGCGGTGCTGGCCGCGGCGATCGGGCTCTCGATCTCGAGGTCGTTGAGCTGGCCGCGGTACTGCATGCGGAAGCCCGGCTGCAGCGTCACCTTGTCGGCCGAGTAGCCGTTGATCTCGAACTCCTCCAGAACCCGGGCCTGCAGCTCCTCCCAGGCGCTCTGCAGCGTCCGGGCCTGCGCCGCCTTGAGGTCGGCGCTGGCGTCGGTGGCGATGTTGATGTCGAGCGACTTGTCGTAGCGGTACTCGAAGTCCGCCGCCGCGCAGCCGAAGGCCGAGAAGCCCGCGGCCCAGGCCGGCACGATCACGTCCTCGAAGCCGAGCCCCTCGGTGTAGCCGTAGGTGTGGACCGGTCCCGCGCCGCCATAGCTGAAGCAGACGAAGTTGCTCGGCGTCGACCCCTTGCCCGAGATCATCGCCCGCAGGTAGTCGCGCAGGTCGCTGTCGAGCAGCTCGATCACGCCCGCGGCCGCGTCCTCGACCGAGAGGCCGAGCGGATCGGCGATCTGGTCCTTCATCGCGTTCCAGGCGCGCTGGCGGTCGAGCTTGACCTGCCCGCCGAGGAAGTTGTCGGGGTTGAGGTAGCCGAGGATGACGTGGCAGTCGGAGATCGTCACCGTCTCGATCCCCGACTCCTCCCAGCAGACGCCGACGCGGTAGCCCGCCGAGTCCGGCCCGAGCTTGATCGCCTTGGTGTAGGGGTCGAGCCGGATGAAGCTGCCGGCACCGGCGCCGACCGAGTCCATGGCGACGAGCGGCAGCGACAGCACCAGCCGCGCCATGTCCGGGTCGTTCTTGATCGTCAGCTCGTTCTGGGTGATCAGCGCCACGTCGAACGAGGTGCCGCCGATGTCGGAGCAGGCGATGTTGGCGTAGCCGAGCACCTCGCCGAGGTACTTCGCGCCGATCACCCCGCCGATCGGGCCGGAGACGATGGTGCGGGCGAGCTCCTTCGCCTTCCACGAGATGGTGCCGCCGTGCGTCGCCATCACCCGGAAGTCGAACTTCGAGCCGTGATCCTTGAAGGCGGACGAGATCTTCTGCAGCGTCTGCCGCGACGGCTCGGCGGCATAGGCCTCGAGGATGGTGGTGTTGGTGCGGTGGGTCTCCTTGCGCACCGGGTAGTAGTCGGTCGAGGCGAAGACCGGGATGGTCTTGCCCGAGGCCGCCACCTCCTCCAGCACGATGTCACGGACCCGGCGCTCGTGCTCGGGGTTGCGGTAGCTGTGCAGGAGCGAGATCACGATGCCCTCGACGTCCTGGGCGATCAGTTCCTTCGCCGCGGTCCGCGCCGTCTCCTCGCGCAGCGGGATGACGACGGTCCCGGACATGTCGACGCGCTCCATCACCCCGCGGGTCAGGTGGCGCGGCACCAGTGGCTCGTCGTAGTAGTGGGTGTTGAGGTGGATGCGGTCCTCGTAGGCGAGGCCGAGATAGGCCTGGATCGCCCGGCCCATCCGGTGGAAGTCCTCCATCCCGGCGTTGACGATCAGTCCGCAGCGCAGCCCCTTGCGCTGCACCACGCGGTTGAGCATCGCCGTCCCGGAATAAACCCCGGTCTGGATGGCGGCGAGCGCGTCCTCGAGGCCGAGGCCCCAGTGCTCGAGCCCCTCCTTCGACGACGCGATGAGGCCGAGCGCCTCGTTCTGCGGCGTCGACTGCGCCTTGCCGACCACGAAATCCCCGTCGCTGTCGACGAAGAAGGTGTCGGTCATCGTGCCGCCGGCATCGATGCCGAGCACCTGCACGCGGCGGGTATTCTCCTTGTCCAATGGCACGGTGTCATTCCTCCCGTCCTGGCGCCGCACATCACGGCGCGACGGCAAGATGCCGTCCGGGACTGTCCGGCGGGTGTCCGGATGCCGGACGTTTCGCCGGACATGTTGCGGACGCAACATTCGTTCGCGGATGCAGCAGAACCCCGCGCGCCGGCGAA
>CAZEGY010000151.1:6339-7872 GCA_964511815.1 uncultured Rhodovulum sp. | reverse complement strand
TACTCCCGCCGGAGGCACCTGCGCGCAGCGCAGGCACGCGCCGAAGGCGCCCCCGCGCCCCGGAGTGTCGTGTAGTATGACCAGAGGGTTAACGCCGCGGACGCAATCCAGCGATATCAGTTGCTTAAGTAGCGTCGCGCGCGCGCGACGGCACGGGCCTCGGGGCGCCTCTCACGCCCGCGTGGCTGTCCAGCGGCCGCCGGCGGCGTGGGAGGCGACGGCGGCGGCGACGAACGTCACGCCGCGGAGGCCGGCGGCGACGTCGGGGACGAGCGCGGCGCGGGCGGGGTCGACGGCGCCGCCGCGGCGGTGGGCGCGGACGATCTCCGCCGCGTCGCGGTAGAGATTGGCGAAGGCCTCGATGTAGCCCTCGGGATGGGCCGCCGGCATCCGCGAGACCCGGGCGGCCTCGGCGCCGGTGCCCGGGGCGCCGCGGACGAGGGTGCGGGTCGGCTCGCCGTAGGGAGTGAAGGCGAGCTCCTCGGGGCGGGTGCCGCTCCACGCGAGCCCGCCGCGGTCGCCGTAGACCCGGAGGGTGAGGTCGTTGTAGTGGCCGGGCGCGGTCTGGCTCGCGACGATGGTGCCGCGCGCCCCCTCCGACCAGCGCACGAGGACGTGGGCGTTGTCGTCGAGGCGGCGGCCGGGGACGGCGGTGAAGAGGTCGGCGGCGACCTCCTCCGCGGTGCGGCCCGAGACGAAGGCGGCGAGGTCGAAGGCGTGGACGCCGATGTCGGCGAGCACCGCCGACTGGCCGGCCCGCGCCGGGTCGGTGCGCCATTCGGCCTGCTTGTGGCCCTCGGCGTCGATCGGCTTCGTCAGCCAGTCCTGGACGTAGCTCGCGTGGATGGAGACGAGGTTGCCGAGCGCCCCGGCCGCGACCATCTCGCGCGCCTGCCGGACCATCGCGTAGCCGGTGTTGTTGAGGGTGACGAGGAAGCGCCGGTCGCGGGCGGCGGTCAGGGCGACGAGGGCCTCGGCCTCGGCGACGGTGGTGGCGAGCGGCTTGTCGCAGATCACGTCGATGCCGGCCTCGAGGAAGGCGGTGGCGACGGGGGCGTGCAGGTGGTTCGGGGTGACGATCACCACCGCCTCGATGCCGTCGGGCCGCGCCGCCTCGGCGCGCGCCATCTCGCGCCAGTCGCCATAGGCGCGGTCGGGGGCGAGACCGAGGTCGGCGGCCGAGGCGCGGGCGTTCTCCGGGTCGGCGGAGAGCGCCCCGGCGACGAGGGCGATGCGGTCGTCGAGGCGCATGGCGAAGCGGTGGACCGCGCCGATGAAGGCGGTGCGCCCGCCGCCGACCATCCCGACCCGGAGCCGGTCGCCGCCGGCGCCGTCGGCCGTCGCGTGGACCATCGCCCTTCCCTCCCCGCTGCCGCTACCGCTACCGCTTTCGACGTGGCTTTCCGTTTTTCCCGTTGTGGACCGGGCGTGCCACGCTACCGTGGCGCAAAATCCGGGCGGAGGGAATGGGGGGAGACGGGATGGCACGCCGGGGCGTCCGGGCATGACCGCCAAGCCGCCCGCCAAGCCGTC
>CAZEGY010000151.1:0-6239 GCA_964511815.1 uncultured Rhodovulum sp. | reverse complement strand
GGGATGGCACGCCGGGGCGTCCGGGCATGACCGCCAAGCCGCCCGCCAAGCCGTCTGCCGTGCCGGCCCGGCCGGCGCTCGGCCACGCCCGGCCGGAGACCTACGAGGAGCTTCGCGCCGTCCTCGCCTCGGGCACGGTGCATTTCCCCAAGCGGCTCCGCCAGGTGGCGATCTTTCTCTGGCAGCATCCGGGCGAGGTCGCGGTCGGCACCATCGCCGAGGTCGCGGCGCGGGCCGGGGTCCAGCCCTCGACGCTCGTCCGCTTCGCCCAGGCGTTCGGCTACGCCGGCTTCTCCGAGTTCCAGGGCCTCTTCAAGGAGCACGTCCGCGCCGCGTGGGGCGAGGGCCGGCCGGCGCCGCGCGACCGCGACGGCGATCTCGGGTTCCTGCACGGTCTCGTCGCCGCCTCGCGGGCCTCGCTCGCCCGCGCCGGCGCGGAGGTCGACGCGGCGGCCTTCGCCCACGCCGTCCGCCTCCTCGCCGCGGCCGATCTCGTCTACGTCATCGGCTCGAAGCGGGCGTTTCCGGTCACCGCCTACGTCTCGCTGTCGCTGTCGCAGCAGGGGGTGCGCAACGTCCTCGTCGACAACGTCGGCTCGACGGCGCTCGACCAGGTGGGCTGCATCGGCAGGCGCGACGCGGCGCTCGCGGTGAGCTTCAGCCCGTACAACTCGATCACCCCCGACCTCGTGGCGATGGCGCGCGACCGCAGCGCCGCCGTCGTCGCGATCACCGACAGCGCCCTCAGCCCGCTGGTGCCGCTCGCCGACGCCACGCTCGAGGTCGTCGAGGCCGAGTTCGCGGGCTTCCGCTCGCTCGCCGCGACGATCGCCGTCGGGATGGCGCTCGTGCAGGCGGTGGTCGCCGACCGCGAGCGCGTCATCGCGTCCGATTGACCTCGGCGGCCGATTCGTTCCATGTTGGAGAAAATGGAAATCCGGTTCCAGGGAGGAGCCCGGTGGAGATCCGCGTCGACGGCAAGGTCGCGCTCGTCACCGGCGCGGCGCAGGGCATCGGGCGGGCGGTCGCCGACACGCTCGCCGCCTCGGGCGCGGCGGGGCTCCTTCTCACCGACCGCGACGCCGAGGGGGGCGGCGCGGCGGCCGCGGCGGTCGCGGCGGGGGGGACGCCGGCGGCGTTCGTCGCGGCCGACCTCGCGGCCGCCGACGCGCCGGGTCGGCTCGTCGCCGCGGCGCTCGACCGCTTCGACCGGCTCGACGCGCTCGTCAACGCCGCCGGGGCGACCGACCGCGCCTCGTTCCTCGACGCGACGCCCGCCGCCTGGGACAGGCTCTTCGGCGTCAACGCCCGGGCGCCGTTCTTCCTGATGCAGGCCGCGATCCGGGCGATGCGCGCGGGGGGCGCCGGCGGGGCGATCGTCAACGTCGTCTCGATCAACAGCCACTGCGGCGAGGCCGACCTCGCGGTCTATTCGGCGAGCAAGGCCGCGCTCGCCAACATGACGCGGAACGCCGCCAACGCCCACCGCGGCGACCGCATCCGGGTGAACGGCATCAACGTCGGCTGGACCGTCACCGCCGGCGAGGCCGCGCTCCAGTCGCGGGCGCGCGGCCCCGGCTGGATCGCCGCCGCCGACGCCGCGGCGCCCTTCGGCCGGCTGTTCCGGCCCGAGGACGTCGCCCGGCTCGCGGTCTTCCTCCTCAGCGACGCCGCCGGGCCGATGACCGGCGCCGTCGTCGACCAGGAGCAATGGGTCGTCGGAGCGCGCCCGTGAGCCGTACCCACGCGACCCGCACCCTCGCCCGCCTCGGCCCGGAGACGCTCGACCGGCTGCCGCCGGGGGTGCGCCGCCCGGGCTACGCGCGGGCGGCGCTCGCGGTCGGCATGGCCCACGTCGGCGTCGGCGCCTTCCACCGCTGCCACCAGGCCGAATACACCGACGACATGCTCGAGGCGCGCTTCGGGCGCTGGGGGATCGCCGGGGTCAGCATCCGCCCGCCGGCGCTCGCCCCGACGCTCGGGGCGCAGGGCGGGCTCTACACCCGCGTCCTCCGCGGCGACGGGCGGGCCGAGGCCCGCGTCATCGGCTGCCACCTCGCGAGCGTCGACAGCGCCGACACGCCCGGGCCGGCGCTCGCGGTGCTCGCCGACCCCGCGATCGAGGTCGCGACGATCACCGTGACCGAGAAGGGCTACTGCCACCGGCCCGCGGACGGGAGCCTCGACCGCGACCACCCCGACATCCGCCACGACCTCGCCCGGCCGGACGCGCCGCGGAGCCTGCCCGGGCTCCTCGCCGCGGCGCTCGACCGCCGGCGCCGGGGCCACGGCCGGCCGCTGACCCTCGTCAGCTGCGACAACATTCCCGGAAACGGAGAGGTCCTCGCGGGCGTGGTCCAGGCGCTCGCCCGCGGGCGGGGGGGCCTCGTCGAGTGGATGGCGGCGAAAGCCGCCTTCCCCTCGACGATGGTCGACCGCATCGTGCCGGCGACGACGGCAGGCGACATCGCCGCCCTCGAGGCCGAGCACGGCTACGCCGACGCCGCCCTCGTCGGCGGCGAGCCGTTCCGCCAGTGGGTGATCGAGGACCGCTTCGCCGGCCGCCGCCCGCCGTGGGACCTCGCGGGGGCCGAGTTCGTCGCCGACGTGACGCCGTTCGAGCACCTGAAGATGCGCGTCCTCAATGCGGCGCAGTCGACGCTCGCCTACCTCGGCGTCCTCGGCGGCTTCGCGCACACCTCGGACGCGGTCGCCGACCCGCGCCTCGCGGGCTTCGTCCGCGCGATGCTCGCCCGGGAGAGCATCCCGACCCTCGGGCCGGTGCCGGGGACCGACCCCCTCGCCTACCTCGACCGGAGCCTCGGGCGGATCGGCAACCGCGCGATCCGCCACACCTGCCACCAGATCGCCACCGACGGCTCGCGGAAGCTGCCGCAACGGCTCGTCAACCCGGCGGCCGAACGGCTCGCAGAGGGGGCGGCGGCGCCGCGGCTCGCGGTGGCGATCGCGGCGTGGATGGCCTGGCTCGTCCGCGCCTCCGACCGCTTCGGGCGCCAGTGGCCGGCGTCGGACCCGGCGGCGGCGCCGGCCGCCGCCATCGCCGCACGGGCGGGGGACGACGCCCCGGCGCTCGTCGCCGGCATCCTCGCCCTCGACGGGGTCTTCGCCCCGGGGCTCGCCGCGCACGCCGACTTCCGCGCCGCCCTCGCCCGGGCGCTCGCCGTCCTGCTCTCGCCCGACCCGCTCTCCGTCATCGAGGACCCGCCATGAAGCTCGGCCTGCTCACCGCGCCCTTCCCCGACACCCCGCTCGCCGAGGTCGCCGACTGGGCCGCCGGCGAGGGCTTCACCGCGCTCGAGGTCGCCTGCTGGCCGCGGACCTCGGGCGACACCCGACGCTATGCCGGGACGAGCCACGTCGACGTCGCCGCCCTCGGCGCGAGCGCGGCGACGGAGACCGTCGCCATGCTCGCGGAGAAGGGCATCGCGATCTCGGCGCTCGGCTACTACCCGAACCCGCTGCATCCCGACCCCGCCCACCGCGCGGCGGTCGCCGCGCACCTGAAGCGGGTCATCGACGCGGCGGGGCTGATGGGCGTCGGCCTCGTCACCACCTTCTGCGGCGGCGACGCGGCGAAGTCGGTGGACGAGAACTGGGAGGCGGCGCGCGCGGTCTGGCCCGACATCGTCGCCCATGCCCGCGACAGGGGCGTCAGGCTCGCCTTCGAGAACTGCCCGATGATCTTCAGCCGCGACGAGTGGCCGGGCGGCCACAACATCGCCTGTTCGCCGCGGATCTGGCGACGCATCCTCGAGGCGTGGGAGGGCGACGTCGGGATGAACTACGACCCCTCGCACCTCGTCTGGCAGATGATCGACCAGGGGCGGTTCCTCCGCGAGTTCGGCGGCGCCATCCTCCACGCCCACGCCAAGGACCTGATGATCGACCGCGACGGGCTCTACGAGAACGGCATCCTCTCGGCCGGCATCGGCTGGCAGGTGCCGCGGATGCCGGGGCTCGGCGAGGTCGACTGGCCGGGGTTCTTCGCCGGGCTCTACCGCGCCGGCTACGACGGGCCGGTGGTCGTCGAGCACGAGGACCGCGACTTCGAGGGCGATAACGATTCAGTAAGGCGCGGATTCCTGCTTGCCCGCGACGTGCTCCGCCCGTTTGTTAAGTAGGCTGGCCACCGGACCGGGAACAGGTCCGAACCCGAGGGAGGAAAGACCCATGCGACCCGCATTCCGCGCCGCGCTTCCGCTCGCCGCGCTTCCGTTCGCAGCCGTGCTTCTCGGCACGGCAGCGTTCGCACAGGACGGCTACACGATCGGCGTCTCCAACACCGTGCAGGGCAACGGCTGGCGCGAGGAGATGATCTGCGCGATCAAGGCGCAGGCGCTCGCCTCCGGCAAGGTCGCGAGCCTCAACATCGCCCACCGCAACACCGACGCCGCCGGGCAGCTCGAGGACATCCGCAACCTGATCTCGGCCGGGGTCGACGCCATCGTCGTCAACCCCGCCGACCCCGCCGGCATCGCCCCCGCCCTCGCCGAGGCGGCGGAAAAGGGCATCGCCGTCGTCGCCGTCGACCAGGCGGTGACCGACCCGGCCGCCTACATCATCTCCAACAACCAGGAGGAATACGCCTACCTCGGCGCCAAGTGGCTGTTCGAGACCCTCGGCGGCGCGGGCGACGTCGTCTACATGCGCGGCGCCGCCGGCGCCTCGGCCGACACCGACCGCGACACCGGCTTCAAGCGCGCGCTCGCCGAGTTCCCCGACGTCAAGGTGGTGCAGGAGACCTTCACCGGCTGGCAGCAGGACCAGGGCAAGCAGCAGATCCTCGACTATCTCGCCTCGGGCCTGCCGGTCGACGGCATCTGGACCTCGGGCATCGACAACGTCATCGTCGACGCCCTCGTCGAGAGCGGCGCGCCGCTCGTGCCGGTCGTCGGCGCCGACAACGCCGGCTTCGTCGGCCAGCTCCTCGACGTCGCGGGCCTGCAGGGCGCCGCCGTCACCAACCCCGGCTCGATCGGCGGCGCCGGGGTGACGCTCGCGGTGCGGATCCTCGACGGCGAGAAGCCGGACGGGCAGACGGTGCTGGTGCAGCCCGAGATCTGGGAGAACGTCACCGACGAGGGCAAGGCCAAGCTCGGGGCCGCGGCCGATCCCTCGCTCAGCCCCGAGTGGCCGGTCTCGATCTCGATCCCCGACTGGACGACCTACACCAAGGAGCAGATCGTCGCCTGCAAGGGCCCGGGCGAGAGCTGAGCCGCGCCCGCGGATGACCATCGGAGCCGCCCGCCGCGCGGCCTCCCCCCGCACCCGCCTTCCCCTATCGGGCAGGTTCCCCCGCCCCCTGGGGGGCGGGGGGAAGGGGGGTGGGGGAGAACCGCGCGCAACGGCGCGCGAGGGGCCCCGCGCTTGCGCGGGGAGAACGACAGCCGGCGCGCAAAGGCGCGCCGACCGCGTCGCAGACCTTCGAACCGCGCCGCTTCGAACCGCGCCGTCCGCATGACCGCCGCCCCCGTCCTCGACGCCTCCGGCGTCGCGAAGGCCTACGGCGCCGTCGCCGCACTCCGCGACGCCGCGCTCTCGGTCCTCCCCGGCGAGGTCCACGCCCTGATGGGCGCCAACGGCGCCGGCAAGTCGACGCTCGTCAAGATCCTCACCGGCGCCGTCCGCCCCGACGCCGGCACCATCCGCGTCCGCGGCGCCCCCCGCGACATCCGCTCGCCCGCCTCCGCCCGCCGCGCCGGGCTCGTGCCGGTCTACCAGGAGCCGGCGCTGATCCCCGACCTCGACGTCGCCGACAACCTCCGCCTCACCGCCACCCCGGTCGCGCCCTTCCTCGACTGGACGCGCGCCCTCGGCATCGCCGGCCTCGACCTCGGCGCGACCGCCCGCGACCTGCCCCTCGCCATCCAGCGCGTCCTCGACCTCGCGCGCGCCCTCGCCCACGCGCCCGACGTCCTCATCCTCGACGAGATGACCGCCGCCCTCCCTGCCGACCTCGCCGAGCGGGTGCTCGCCGTCGTCCGCGACCAGGCGCGCGCGGGCCGCGCCGTGGTCTTCATCTCCCACCGCTTTCTCGAGATCGCCGCCCTCTGCCACCGCGCCACCGTGCTCCGCGACGGCGAGACCGTCGGCGTCGTGCCGATCGAGGCCGGCGTCGAGGACCGCATCGTCGAGCTCATGCTCGGCACCCGCGTCGAGCGCGCCGCCCGCGTCGCCGCGCCAGCCGCCGCCGACATCGCCACCGATACCGCCGCCGA